>JAFTBA010000156.1 GCA_017458545.1 Synergistaceae bacterium
CCGTTGACCGAAACGAAGGACGAACCTGTTACGCACAAGCGCATAGAACGAAGCACTAACGGCCTAATGCTGAAGGTATTTTTACTTGTGATTGTAGCAGTTGTTATTGTGATGTTGGGGTTGTATATACGCGGCAGACTGAGCAAACGTCTTAACGCTGACAAAAATTTAAGTTCGGTTAATCCCGTATCTTATGATGTGAAATATTACACTGAGGGTATTACGAACATCGGCGGACTCAGCAGAGATATTCCCGATTACGTTATGACTACGGGAAAACTCATTTGTGATTCGCGTTATGCCGATGGTATTGCCGACGTAACGGAACGTAATGTTAAACTTTACGCACAGCCAGATGAAAAATTCGGCGGTATCGCCAACAATACGGGTATTATGAGACTTTTCGAGGCTTCAACGAACCGCGTAAGAAGTTCAAGGAGAATTGCCGATGATTTAATGCGGCGTTACAACGATTTGATTCGTATACGCGGAACATGGCAGCAGGCTAAGGATAACGGTTATTCCGAAGGTGTATGGGGGAAATACAGGAGAGAAGAAGAAAATTTACTGAACAAACTCAACACTGCAATAGAAACTGTTTCACATGAAGCTGATAAAGCCAGAGAAAAAATGAAAATGAATATGAAAACTCCCCAAACCCTTACTTATCTCGGCGAATGGATAAGTCCAAAAGGAAAACGATGGATAATTACGCGTTCAACAGGTTCAACAGAGAACAGAATATTTTGGGTTGAGGCCGTGAATGTGAAACTGATGACGGCTGATGAATATCATAACGAGTGCGAGAAGTGCATGAAGAAAATTGACGAGGCGGAAAAGTACTCGGACGTTAAGACTCTAAGCATTGACGTTCCGCCAATGAACTTAATGAGTGAACGAACCATGTTACCGCGAGCAAATCCCCCGAACCTCCCGGACTGATCCACTTCAATATGAAATCATCATCGAGTCTCCTAACGTCCTCAACTCCGAAACCCGACTCAATCATTTCACGCGCTGTTGTCATAACCTCTTCAGCAATACTGAGGTCATGACGTGAAATTATGTTCGTGTCATGAGCATCGGCCATGATGTGAATCAATGTCATTGCGAGTGCGTCGTTAATGCTAAGACCTTCGGCAAGATACTTAGTGAGGGCAGGAAGCGATACGTTCCTGACGACAGGGTAGCCCGATTCGGCTTCGCCCCTAATGCCTGTTATGCCGTGTTCAATGAATACACGTTCACCCTTCGTGAGAGTGCCGGGTAATTTGGTGTTTACGTCAGCAAAATCACGCCCGCAAATTCCCCTGCACATTCCGCCTGCAAGCGTCATAACCCCGTCAGCAGTAATCTCACTCCCAGAACCGGCAATATACCCTGCACACGCGCTGAGTAATCCCAGTGAAAATATCTCTCCTTTATGGGTGTTAATGCCGTTGGTAGCGAGGAACATTTTTTTTTCGGCAATGACTCCGATTTTACGGACGTTAGGGAAAACTTCAGAGGGCGGAATATTACCCTTTCCCCCTCTGAAGCCTTCCTCAGCAAATTCAACGAAACTTTCGGCAAGAGAAGCAGCACTCCTCATGAACGTGAAGAAATCCATATCGTTATGCGCTCCCGAATTGTTCCTGTCAACAAGTCCGGGTTTGGGAGTCGCTGACACTTCAAGCAGCATTGCCTCAAGCGCAAGACTCCCAATCTCTTTAGCCGTTATTGTCGTCCTCGTCATCGTCATCGTATTCTTCGTCTTCGTCCTCGTCCTTAACTCCGTATTCGCGTCCTCTGATTCTGTCCCACCACAGCCATAATCTCCAGACGCATTTATACGCAGCAGGTATTGACAGCATTGCGAGCATACCTCCTGCGATTAATCCGCCTATTGCTACTACTGCAATGGGTCTTTTCATTTCGGAGCCTCTTCCTGTTGACAGCAGCGGGATAAGTGAAACTATTGACGTAACGACAGCCATTAACAGCGATTTGAATCGTACGTGGCAAGCCTCCTCAACAGCTTCGTAAGGGTGAGTGCCTTTGAGCCTTAACACTTCTGCGTAATCGACAACAACAATAGCGTTATTAACGACCATACCGACGAGCATTATCATTCCGATTAAGGCGAATATAGAGATGTTTACCTCCGACAAAAGCATAGCAGGTACGACTCCTATTGCTGCCATAGGAACGGTAGCAAGAATTACAACGCTGTATATCCACGACTCAAGTATTGCGGCAACAACTAAGTACGTAACAACTATAGCTATCACTAACGTGCGTATAAGCTCCGTGAAATTCTCGGCCATGTCTTCCTGTTCACCGCCGAAATTAATGCTTACGCCTTCAGGGAGTTTAATTTGGTTGACGACCTCGCGCATTCTGGCGTTACCTTCACCCGAAGTGATGTAGCGTACGTTACCGGTAATAACAACAGCTCTTTCGCGTTCAACGCGTCTGATTTCTGTAGGGCCGTCGCTCCACGAAATATCAGACATTTCATCGAGCGGTACAAGTCCGTAACTTGTCATTATGGGCAGTTCATGAGCGTTGAAAATATCGCTTGCGAGTGCTCGTGAGATTCTTGCTTTAATGTCGTACTCGTAACCGCCCTGTCTGAATTTCCCTGCGTCCCTTCCTATGAGATAGCCTCTTACTATTCCTGCGAGGTCTGAGATGTTAATCCCGAGAGGTGCTAGCCTCCAACGTATAGGAGTGATTCGGAGTTCAGGTTTTCCCATTTCCATTTCTATTTTGAGGTCGCGTATACCCGGAACTCTTCTGCCTCTTGCGCGAATGTCCTCAGCGATTTCGTATAACTGATTCAAATCCTGACCCTTAATCTGAATCTCTATAGGGTTACCGAATCCCGAACGTGTTGCGGCAATAGCTATCTGGACTCCCGGAAGGCCCTCAAGGTATGGCCTTATCTTGTCGGCCAAATCCTGAGTCGAAGGTCTGTCAGGGTCATTGTTCAGGTAAAGGGCTATCTGTGCTTCACTGATTGAATTTGAACGCATTGATCCTGCTACTGTTGAGACAACGTTGCGGATATATTTTTTATCGGGTAATGTGTTAATGTAATCCTCAACCTGATATACGAGGCTTGCAGTCCTGTGAATAGATGAATTGTTATCGAGCGTTAAAGTGATTCTGACAGTACCGTCATCAGTCGTAGGGGTGAACTGAGTACCTATGAACCCTCCGAGTTTCAATGAGCCGTAAGTTGCAAGTATCGTGAAAACAACTGTTAAGAACGGGAATCTCATGGCCGCATGAAGAATGATGAAGAACATATCCCTGAAGCCGTCAAATATCCAGTTCCACCAGCCTGTAAGTATCTTGCCTATTAACGGAAGCTCATTGTCATTCCCTGTCTTCTTGATACGGGCAGCGAGGCACGGTGTAACAGCCATAGTAACCCACAGTGAGAAGCATGTAGCATAAACTATAGTAACTGCGTAAGGTTTAAGGAACTGTCCTGCAATAGTTGACATTAACGCAACGGGCATGAACACACCTAAATTCGTTAAGACTCCTGCGAGGACTGACATTGAAATTTCGACAGTACCCTCTTCGGCAGCAGCAAAAGGCTCATAGCCCATATCCCTGAACCTGTAAATATTCTGAATGATTAATATAGCGTTCATGACCAGAGTACCCATTGAGAGGGCTAAGCCGAGAGTACTCATGAGGTTGAGTGTGTAGCCGTGAACCTGTAACGGAACGAATGTAGCAGCGAATGCAACGGGCATTGAGAACGCAACGATGAACGTAGCACCGAACCGTCCCAAGAAAAGGTAAATGACCAGTGCGGTTAATGCAATGCCTATAGCGGTATCACGGATAATATTTTTGACAGCCGACTCAACGAAGCTCGTATCATCGTAAGTGTATTCATACGTGAAATCGGGATAGTTCCTCATCGTTCTCGTCATTAAACGCTTAATGAGTCTTCCTGCCTCAACAACGTCAGCGTTTGAACGCGGGCTTATTCTGAGCTGTACGACCGGATGACCGTCAGCCCTGGCTAAACTTCTCTGGTCTTCCTCGCCGTCAATAACTTCACCGAGCATTGAGAGTCTTACGGGCTGTCCGTTAGGTGTCGGAATGAGTATGTCCTCTAACTGTTCAACCTCATTGAACTCGCCCATGAGTCTTAATGATACTTCGTCTTTAGTCTGTGTAACATAGCCTGACGGTGTAGTCTGGTTGTTAGCGGCAACGACAGCGCAGACCTGCATGTAATTTATCCCGTAATCGCTGAGGGCAGCAGGGTCAAGGTTAATATGAATCTCTCTGTCTCTTCCTCCAGTAACATCAACACGTCCTACACCTTCAACGCGTGCAACAACGGGCTGTATTCTGTCCTCAATCATTTTCTTGGCAGTCTTTTCGGGCATTGATGATGTGAATGAGACTATGAGGAAGGGCTGTGCGCTTATGTCGAATTTGCTTGAGACTGGTTCATCGGCATCATCGGGTAAATCGGGGACTTTAGCTTTGACTTTGTTGTTTACGTCGACGAGTGCCAAATCGGGGTTAGTACCTGCTTCCATTTCGACTGCGACCATTGAAATGCCTTCGATTGAGTAAGTAGTGATTGATTTAAGGTTTTCGAGGTCTGCTAAAGCGTCTTCAAGAGGTTTGCTGATGAGCTGTTCGATTTCGTTAGGGCCTGCCCCCTGATAAGTAGTGCGGACTAGTACGAAAGGTAATTCGACATCGGGGTAAAGTGTAACTCCTAAAGTGAAATAGCTTGATATTCCTAACAGTATCCAGATAACAACAGAACACCCGGTGAAGACCGGGTGCGTAATGCAGAACTTAATGAATCCTCTCATGAAATATTAGCCCTCGTTTGAATCGTCCTGATTATTTTTACCTGCGATGCCTATGTTCCTGACGATACCGGCACCGTCATAAAGTACTCTGTTGCCGCTGGTGATTAATATATCACCTGCTTTGAGTCCTGAAGTAACTACGACTCTTCCTTCGTGTCCTTCACCTGTAGTAATGTTAGTGAGTTTAGCTCTGTTTCCGTCAGCAATGTAAACCGACTGGCTTTTGCCTCTGTAGACAACGACGTTTGAGGGAATGACTACGACGCTGCTCTGAGTATCGACTTTGAAACGTCCTTCAACGTAAGTACCCGGTAATATGCCTGAGTTCTCAGGGAGTCCTACGGTAACGGGGTATAATCCTGAGCCTGACTGAGCTTCGGGGCTGATGCGTTTGACGTAACCGTTATGAGTCTGGCCGTCAACACGAATTTCAACTGTAGTGCTTCTGTTAATTTTTGTAATATCTTTTTTCGAGACCATCAAATCGGCTTCCATTTCTTTAGGGTCAACGATTGAGAGTAATATTGCGCCGGCCTCAGCGATTTCGCCTGGTTCAACGTTGCGTGCTGAAACTATGCCGTTAATGGAGGCTTTGAGTGTAGTGCGCTGGAGCGATGACTGATTAGCTTTGAGGGAGGCTTCAGCGGTTTTCATGCGTGAAAAAGCTGCGTCAACATCAGATTTAGAGACACCGCCCTTTGAATGCAGCTGCCTTAACCTGTTGTAATTGAGGACGGCTTCCTCATAGGCAGTTTTGCCTGACTGGACCTGAGCGCCTCTGGCAGCTTCCTGAAGGATTATGAGTGTCTGACCTGCTTTAACGGGGCTTCCTACGTCAACATTTACTGATTTAACGATTTCGCGTTCGTAGGTAGTAATGTTCTGTGTATGTGCGCTTTTTGCCTGACCGTAATAACTTCTCCAAGTTTCCCAATCTGAAGTTTTGAGTGTTTCGGTTTCTACTGGGTAAACGGTTTCGGTTTGAGTTTCGAGCGAACGGAGGTTAGCGGCAGCCTGAGCGAGTTTAGCGCGAACCTGAGTGCTGACGAGGAAGCCTACGCCGATTAGGATCAATACCCATAATAAAATTCTTATACGAGTGAAAAATTTGAGCATAAAGTAAAACCACCTCTGAGAAAAATTTGATGCTATCTGCGAAACCGCATTATAACACAGTGAAACATATCAGCATGAAGAATTTGTGAAGTAAACAATATCGGTCTGGTAAAATATGAGCAGTCTCGAAATTTTTTTGGGATTAGGATGACCCCGGAGGCAATCCTGCCGGGGGTTGTCATAAGGGTAATTCTCCCCGGCAAGACTGGGGGTGTTGTTGATGAAAAACTGGATTGAGCTTATAAAGGCTCTTACTGAGCTGATAAAGGCACTTACAGCTTTAATCAACTCCAAAACGAAATAAAGCGCTCGTAACTTTTCCATTGTTCTCGGTTATGGGTGCCGGCCCAAACCGATAACTAATCTTACTTCTACGTCCGCGTCATCCCGGACACTTCTCATATTATAACATTCACACTGAACGCCTAATATCTCCCTCTGAGAAAAATTTGATGTTATCTGCAAAACCGCGCTATTTCCTAATTATCATGGACAACTGAAAAAATCCCCTGCATCCTGACACAAATCTATAACCTCTGTTTTGGAGAGAATACAAAGTCCCTCCTGAGAGAATCTCGGAACGGTAATACAGCTCATGAGAGTCCCTGTTTCAGCCGATGCAAGATGCTTGGAGGCAAAAACACATCCCTTTTGAAAATATATGCACGGCTTGGATGCTTCAGATATTCCCAGTAACTCCCTTGTCAGGTTGCCTTTCTCATCGATTATCCAGACCTCAAGCTCACTGCCGGCATGATAAGTCCAATATTCATCACAGTCTAGCCGATGAAAAGCAGTTGCCACATTAGGCGCGACATAATAATAAGATTGCCCCGACTGTGCTCTGCCAGAGGTTTTTGACGGATAATGATTTTCCAAGACCATTCCGCCCTCTTCCTGAGGCGACATGCTCATTCTTTCGGCGATTGTTTCAGCATCATTGATTATATCCGTCATCACCACTCCCTTTTCTTATTGAGATAATCAAAAAACATACCCGATATGTTACTGTTGTTTTTATATAACAGTTCAAACAAAGCAGAAGCCGACTCCTTTGGCGATATGGACTCGGAAGATTTGACGGCGGCCTCTCCGCCCATCTGTGTTCTCATCCAGCCGGGATGATAACAATACACACGTATATCACTATCCTTAGTCTCATTCATAAAAATCTTGCCGGCCATATTTAGTGCCGCTTTTGACATACAATAGCCATAATTGTCCCCCCGCTCATACTCGGAAATACTGCCGAAATCACTTGAAACATTGAGCATGATTCCGCCCCTTTTCAGCAATCTCTTTGAATGCTTCATAACACACAGCGGAGCAATGGCATTAACTGAAAGCATGTCCCTGACCTTACTCATATCTGTGTCTTGAATTCCGACCGACTGATCCGAACACCATATACCGGCCACATTGTAAACCGTATCCAAAGAGGCATCCGAAATATCGGAAAAAGCGTTCACTATAGCCTTTTCATCCTTAATGTCCATAAGATATACATGAATATCAGTATTTTGCTCCGACAGTCTTTTAAGCTCATCTGTCATAGAATGTGCCAGAGCATAAACAGTATCGCCGTTAAATGAATGAAGTCTTAAAAGTTCCAGAGCTAATCCTTTTCCGGCACCGGTTATAACAACCCTCATAATCAAATAAATGCGCACGGATAACCATTACTTTAGGCAGTGCGCTCCTCCTTTTTCTGTTATGTTATGTTATACCGCCAAAGGCAAGTAGGCTTTATATATTTGCTAATATTACAATATTCACACTGAACGCTTAATATCTCCCCTGTCAATAACTATCTCATAGCCTGTCTTAAGCATTCTGTTACTGAGGCATTCACGGCACTGAGCTGACTCCTCACCTGTGCAAATCTTATTGTCGTAAAGCTCGTATTTCTTTCTGACATTTACGGGCGATAAGTTCGGCATCACTACATTAGCTCCCGACATTATGCCCTTCTCGCGCCCTAAAGGGTCAACCGTCCCCAGTGCTGTTGTCGAGGGCAGCAGGACAAACGGGTGAATGAGTCTTATCACCGACAGCAGATAGCATGTTAATTCCACAGTCCCGGCAGGGTAATCCCTGAACGGCGTATCCTTGTGCGGAATGAACGGTCCTATACCGCACATTTCAGGCTTAAACGTCTCAACAAACTTCAAATCTTCCGCTAAATTCTTAGCCGTTTGAAACGGACTCCCTACCATGAATCCGCACCCTACCTGATAGCCCAGTTCCCTCAAATCACTCAGGCACTTCATTCGGTTATCGTAGGACATCTCAGAAGGGTGTAACTTCGCATAATGTTCACTGTCGGCAGTCTCATGCCTCAGCAAATACCTGTCAGCTCCGCATTCTCGCAAATACCTGTAACTCTCACGGCTTCGCTCACCCATTGAGAGGGTTACGGCGCAATCGGGGTGCTTGGTCTTAATCTCGCGGACGATTCCGCCGAGAACCTCATCGCCAAAATAAGAGTCCTCTCCTCCCTGTAACACGAACGTCCTGAAACCAAGTCCGTAACCCTCATCAGCGCATTCGAGAATCTCATCGGGAGTCAGGCGGTAACGTTCACAGTTCAAATTGCTGCGTCTTATTCCGCAGTATAAGCAGTCATTACGGCAGATGTTCGACACTTCGATTAAACCGCGAATGTATACGGTGTTGCCGTAAATTTCACGCCTTGCCTTAACCGCAAGTTCACGCAAAAGCCTTGAGGATTCGTCATTGCGTTCAGTGATTAATGACTCGTACTCCTCAAGGCTAAGTGAATGAGTCTCAGCTAATTTCCTGATAATCCCTTTCACTCTTTTACCTGTAATCAGGGTAAAGCTCCTGTGCTTTTTTGTCTGAAACCTCGAAATGCTGATAGTCCTTTAAGGTCTTCCATTCTCCGCCCCATTCAAAGCCCTTTTCGGTGAACAGCCTGTAACATAAATCGCCCTTCTCTATCTTGTACCTGAAACTCTTATTCCTGTCAGTGTATTCTTCAGCTGTTGCAGGTTCAACGATTTTTTTGCCGTCAGTTTCTTTGACGTAAGGATTGTAGAGAGTATTTATGTCGACTGCCAATCCCAGACCGTGCTTTGAAATTCTTGTTGTGCGCGCAATAAAACGGAAGTTAAAACATGACGAGTTATTATCGCGCATTGATGTCTCATCATCAGCTCCGTACTCATCTACGAGTCTTATTTTTTCGACAGGGTAGTTCCCTTCGTAAAGCCCCTTGAAGATTTCGAGAAGGTCTGACGCTATATGAACATTGCAGATTAATTCACCCTCATGAGTAACTCCGTCAATATCCTTATGGAGAACGTGAAGATATTTCAGGTCTTCAATGGGAATAGGGCAGTTGTCTTTGTAAGAGAGTCCCTTAATCCTGGCGAATATCTCATCGTTAATATCAGCAATCCAAAAACCGCTCTCATCATTTGACTTTTCTTCAGCGGCAAACAACCCACAGCACTGAAACATAACTGACAACCCAAGCAGCAAAACAGCAATTTTTTTCATCAGAACTTAACTCTCCTGATTACTTCGAAAATGCTATCGTTACGCTTACGCCGTCAAGGTTGCCGATTTTCCCTGACAATGCGGATATTACGTCCTGCGGTGCATCAACAGCAATGCTGATGATGTTGATGTTCTTCTGGTGATAAGGCAGTCCCATCCGCCCGATTATAAACTCCCTGTACTCATGAAGCGTATTGTTCAGGGCTTCGATTGATTTTGTGTTCTCAACTATTATGCTCATTACCGCTACTCTGGTATCCATTTTGAGTTCCTCCTTTTGATTATGTATGTGTACATTTTAGCATTAATTATCTGGGTACTGCACCGAGCGCATAGCTTATTCTGCGTTCGTAACCGTCGGAAGGAATGTTATAGATTTTACCGTCAATAATAATTTCCGTTGAGCCTCCTCCGTCAAGATTAAGCGCGTAAATTAAACCGTGCCCCCTCATTATTTCGGTCAGTTCGCTTATCGTTGCCCCAGATGAGTGCATACCGTTACGCCCGTCAACAGCCATAAATACCCATGACCCTCCAGCATTCAGTCCCACTGCGGAACGCGGATGCCTCGTTGAAATCAAACCGTTCGAGAAATCTTCGCCATATCCTGCCGTCTGACCGTCATCAATTACAAGCGGCCCTGCCTGTATTATGTTCGTCATATCAGGCCAGTAATCAGCCTCTTCAGTTGCATTGGCTACGGCAAACACAGCTTCGTCATCATCGTTCCACGCAAGACACCCCCTCATATCGTAAGGAAGTGAGAAATTCCTGCCGTTGACTCTCAGCGCACCTATCGGAAAACCTTTACCGCCCTTTACGATTCCGAAGAACCCGGCATTAATTGCTGCCTGAACGTTATTCTGACCGTAAATTGATGACAGCGTTGTCAGTTCCGTAGGCCCTAAGTATGACGCTACAGGTGCTATCCTGAAATAACTCGGATCTATTTCGAGCATTATCCAGAATCTAGGAAGTATTTGCGTGTTAGGATTAGTCATTGACGGAATAACCCGTGAAATTAAACCTCTTGCTTTAGCTATAGTCTCAAGCCTCCTGACTACATTATAGTCATTGAGCTTCTGACTCCTTACGCTGTATGTCTCATTGACTCCGGTAATGCTTACTTCAACACCTTCCTCGCGTAATGATGCCTTGAAGTATTCGGCAGCAGCACGTGTTTTGATTCCGTCAGCAAAGAACCTCCATTCAGGTATACCCGTAGGCACTCCCTCACGGTGAATGTGTACCCTTAAACCCGTAACAGGATTGCGAATCATATCAAGCGTGAAATTCATTGACGCTCCTGCTAATCGCTGAAGTATCTTTCTTGACTCGTCTACATTCAGCTTAGTGTCCCCCGAAAATTTCCCGTCAGAAAAATCTGACTGAGGAAATATTGACGGGTTCATGTTCATCGCTATGACAAGACAGCCGCGTTCAAACGGTGTGAGAGTCTTTTCATCGTTGAGTCCCGTAGGGTAATCGGTGAACAGTCCTGCCTCAAAGGTCATTCCTAAACACTCAATACACCATCTCAATGCCTCGCGCCTCGTAACAGGAGCGTCAAGTTTTGTTACTGTGTCCGAAACGTAACCCGTTCGTAACAGGAAACCTGCAGCATCATTGTAAGGAGCTTCGGGTGATTCGCTCCAGTCAATTCCCCTGACCGTTAAGATCCCGGTGAGAAACTCGAAACGTGTTACTGCTGATGACTCTGACTGAGTGAACGCTGTCAGGATTATGAGCACTGACGTAATGATTAACCTTCTGAAAATTTTTGACATTAAGTTTTTTACCTCGCTCAATATTTTGCGTTAAATTATTTCCGAAACCTGATATAATTTCAATCATGCCCCTGCGGGTACACGTGATAATGATTTAAGTTCTGAGCCAACACTCGGTTCTATTAAGGCTAACGCCGCAGACTTCAAACAGTCGTATTAGGGACGGGTCAGAACACTCACTACACGGTATCTGCGGAGGTGTTTTTATTTTACTCCATATGTTATAATTTTCCTGTCAAATTGCTATCTTGGCCACGACAAGATAACGCCACGACAAGATAACGCCACGACAAGATAACGCCACGACAAGATAACGCCACGACAAGATAACGCCACGACAAGATAACGCGTGTTGGAGTTGTTGCTGTCTTTTTAAGGGCTGAGGTGCAAGGTTGATTTCATAGGTTAATGCAGTGAATAATAATAACGGACTGAAAATAATTACAGTTAAAAAAATTTTGCGTATAATATTTTCATACCACTGCAAAAACCTACGAACAAAATTTTTTGAAACGGGGTATGTATTTTGAAGCGTAAGACTCTCTCAGTGTTGTTGTCGGCAGTTACGGTGTTAGTGTTGCTCACGTATGCTGTAGCAGCGGAAAAAATGAGTGCGGCAGGTTTCGCCGAATATTGCAGAAGTGCTGCAGCCAATGATATTATTGCAGCGTTGGCCGCAGGTTCTGTGATGAGTCAGCAGGCTTGGTTCAACGCAGCATACTCAAACCAGGACCCTCAGGTACTCCGTGTACTGCTCGATACAGGGAGGAAAGCAGGAGTCAATCTGCTCAATGCCACAAACAAATACGGCTGGACAGCTTTAATGTCGGCAACAAGGTCTAACAAAAATCCTGAAGTCGCTAAATTTCTCATTCAGGCAGGAGCAGATGTTGATTACACGACACCTGAAGGAGTCAATGCTCTCAGTCTCATAAATTTTGTGAGGAGAAAACTTCCCGGACGAATCGAAATCGAAAGAATGTTAATCAGAGCAAGCGCAAGATACAGAAAATAAGCCAACAACTTTTCAACTTTTTCATATAAAACTAAGGCATGACATACCCCTGACAGTTCTTAAACTCAAGGGGTATGTTTTTTTTTCGCAGCTCATATCAGCCGCAAATGTCTGCACGCTTTCAGTATTCCTCCGTCATCAATATCTTCACAGACATAATCAGCAGCTTTCCGCGCCTGTTCGGAACATATCCCTACAGCTACACCGATTTTCGCATGTCTCAGCATATCAGCGTCATTAGGACCGTCACCGAACGTTATAACTTCATCAGTCCCTGATCCTAAATGTTTCATCATCAGTTCAATTCCGTTCCATTTGGTTGACAATTCATTACGCACCTCAGTGAAGCCCCTCATAAGTTCGCGCCTAACACCTTCAGGAGCACTGAAGAATATTCCGTGTTCTGGCGAAAGCTCTGTGTACGGTCTCATGATGTAACACATTGTTGCGCGTTTAAGCTCACTCATAGGACGGAAACAGTCATATCCTGCCTGAGAGTTAAAGTAATTTCTGAAAGGCTCGAATCTCGCATAAGCATATAAATATTTTTCGTCAACAGCCGCAGTAATATCAGGGAATTTTTCAGAGACCTCGCGGAACAGTTCAAGATGTTCATCAGGGAAATATGCAGTGTGTATTTTCACCCCGTCAACAAAAATCTCTGAACCTCCTGCACACACAAGATAATTTATCCCTGCTTCATGCGCCGCCGTCATCGTCAGGAACGCTGCACGACCAGTTGCTATAGCAGGAACATGGCCGTTAAGTCTAAGAAGTTCTAATGCCCTCACAGTGTCAGGCGGTATATGAGGTCTTCCCCTGTGGCTCACTAAAGTGTTGTCGATGTCAAAAAATATATACATTGAATAAAATCATCCGATTCTTTGAACCTACTAATACTTAACAAATTTTTATAATAGTTAAATATTTTGGGTATAGTAATTCTCTTGTTAATGAGAAAAAGCTGAATCTCGCAAAGCACGCAGAAATATTCCACGTGCGCCGTTATAGTCCCGGTCCATAACTATTTCTCCGTCTCGGATTGTTTTTGCTCCTCCTATGTTTTTTATTATTCCATTCCATGAACATGTTTTTGATGTATACGCTTCATCTTGAGCAATTACTTTTTTACCGTATTCTATTGCTTTGCTGCCTAAAAATTCCTGAAATCTGAAATGGGCAAACGTCAGCATTGACCGTACTGACTTTGATTGTATTTTTCGGGTCTTTCGTTTTGACATTTGACTCGTTTCAAACTTGGGAATTATTATCACATCAAAATTTTTCACTAAGAATAATGCTGCTTTATGATGTAATTCATCGATTAAATCTCGAATCTTCCACCGCATTTTGTCTGCTGCCTTTCGCATTTTATATCTTTTTTTGCGTTCAGTTTTTGACATTCGCGATATTAAATTATCCAGCCAATGACATAATCTTTGAATCCTGGAAAAATCTCCATTCCCTAGTTTTCCGCAGCTTTCAGAGCTGTAAAATGTCATAAATGTTCTTACTCCGGGATCTACAGAAACTATTCGCCTTTGGTTCTCAGGCTTCGTCATAATTTCTGTAGGAACACTTATAAACCATCTTCCACTCTGATACGTTAAACGGCAATCTCCTTTAGGTTCAGGGAATTTTTCATAAGTTTTCAAATCTCCTAAAATCGTATAATAAACACCATGTTCTGGTTTTAACGCGCTTTTAGGAATATAAATCGTTTGTCTTTTATTGTGCTTACTCCTGAATTTTGCTTCACAATACTGTTTTGTCTTTTTGAATTTTGCCTTACAGTTTTTTACCGCTTGACATGCGTCTTTCACTGCTATTGACTTGATTTGAAACGGAACTTTTACTGCCCATTCAGGTAAACTCTTCAATAACCATTTCTTGATTGTTATCCAGTTAGCCTGCGTTTCAGGCTGTCTAAGATATTCAATCGTCTGGTTGTAAACATATCTCGAAGTCCCCAGCCACTGCCTCAGAAGCTGTCTCTGTTGTGCTGTCGGATAAATTCGCATCTTTCGAGATTTCATACTTGTATTTTCGCAGTCCGTGAAGTCTGCATGAA
>JAFTBA010000157.1 GCA_017458545.1 Synergistaceae bacterium
GCGTGAATGGATTTGTTTTTGTCTGCTTTATCGGCATGAAAACTTTTTACTATGTGTTCGAGTTCGATCAATGAATATTAAGTCCTCCTGTCTGATTATTGAAATCATATTATAATATCAACGCACAGTAATTTCAGGAGGCATAATAAGAAATAGAGAGTAGAATACTTGAAAGGCTTGCTAACGTTGAGGAAGCGTCTCCGGAAGAATCAGCAGAGATTCTCGCAATGATTGATAGTATGACAGAAGATGATAAGAAGATCGTGAGAAGGGACAGCTTTCACGTTTATGAGATTAGTGACAAACAAATTAAAACCGTTGAAGCAATAAAGTATACAAAAGTTATTGAACTCAACAGCATGCAAAAAATAATACCGTTTTGCAGACTTACACTAAACGTAAAAGAGACCTCACCCAAAAAATCAGCGGAGATTCCGGAATTGATAATGATAAACGACCCTACAAATGACGACAGTGAAATAGTTTTTGTACAACATTTATATTTTCACTTTTCAAATTAATATAACTAATAAATCTCCTTTTACGGGAAAAACTAATTTTGTGAGGTTACTGTCAATAAATCTTAAAGCCCCTTGTCTGATTAGTAGGCATCTACCGAAAAATCAGTCTTAATACATACTAAATTAAATCTCAGCAGTAACATTAACATTAAGGCTCTTAATCCCTCTGACCTTCCTGAGAGCCTCAATCAGTCCCTGTATTTCTTTCGAGTTTCCTTTCGTTATGACGCACTCAAGGCAGGACTCATGGTTCAAATGTACATGTGTCGAACAGATTATCACTTCCCCGAAATCATGCTGTACTGCTGTTAAATTCCGTGTCAGTTCGGGCAAATGATGGTCATACACTATTGTTACGGTCGCACACACTTGGCCGTCAGAACACCTCCAGCGTTCGCCCGAAACGTAACCTCTCATCAGGCATCTTACTGCTTCCGAACGGTTAGCCCTGTTCTCGGAATAATACTCAGTCTCAAACTCACTGAGCAAATCTTCCGGGACTGTTATGCTGAAACGCACGAGCCTGTCATTTTGCATTGGTTTTAGTTCGTGATTTCTTTGACGGTTCCGAGTACTCGACATCAATTACGTCATTATCGGTTTTGAGTTCTTTGCCCGTGAAATGTTTATAGCAGTAGCGTCCGCCGTAACCGAATAATGCCGTCAGTATTCCCCACCCTAAAAAACTGAACAGGTATGACGGCAGTACGAACAGCACGAAATATATTATCGTAAAGATGAACCCTCCGGTGCATACAAACATCGGTGAGAATACTAAGGCTAATATCCCTCTGTCCTTAGCGTCAGAATTGCGCCATGTATTGATGAAAAAATCAAGTCCTCCCAAATATAATGACGGTTTAAGATACTTGATTGCATAGTCGCGGATTTTGTCGAATGAAAACATTTCAGTGATTGCTCCTCCGTTTTTTTGCCTAATTATAACGCATAAAAATCAGGGGTTAGGGATTAGCTGTTTCCCTGTCCCCTGTCCCCTGTCCCCTGTAAGCTATAAGCTATGCCCTGAGAACTTTCAGGAGTTCATCTGAGAATTTCAGTGCATGGCCGAGTTCATACATGGCAGTTCTCATTCTTTCAGGTTCTTTGCTGACCTTCTCACCGTACTGTTTCAACAGTTCATAGTACAAATTCTGTGAGTCATAGAGGCTTAAATGCCATTCAAATTTTTCACTGAACAGGTTTATTAAGCCGTTCAGATTCTCAACTGCTTCCAAATCAGGCCCTGCAACACACAGACTCGTCAGTATCTCCGTCATACAGTCAGAAAACGCAAAACGTATACGCTCTTCATCAGGATCAACCCTCCAGAATTTAGCCAGTTCAAAATTCCTGCGTATCGCTCCTACATCAGGCAGACTGTTCTCCAGTTCCTTCACTATTTCGGAAGTCAATGTGTATTCGGCTGCTATGGTTAATATTGCAGGAGGTTTCGACCCTAACAGTGTCAGATGTTCAAGCAGCTGTTCATAGTTTCTTACCCTGCTCTTCAACACCTCTTCAATACTGTGCATGTCCTGCTGAAGAAGCATACTTACTATTCTGTGCCTTGAGTTTGACGGTATATTGTTCAGAGTAAACTGGTCATATCCGAAACGTTCAAACAATAATTTTTCGCGTTCACTGCTCTCGTATAAAGCTGACAGTTCCATAACTTCATCGGGCGTTAATTCAACGTTAATATCAGTGTCGCTTATTCCGCATGAGATTAACGCTCCTCCTCCCTGGCCGTCATGATTAACGTTGACTGCAAAAAGATAATCTCCTTCGGCTCCTGTAATATGAGATTTGACTCTGACTTTACCTGCCGCAAACGTTGACTTACCTTCCTCAGTCTCAACGTTAAGAGCATTGCCCGACATATCCCAGCACCCTTCAGAAAATTCATGTCTGAAATCGTCGAACAGTGATGTTGTTCCGTAATATGCTGCCATCTGTTTGCGGTCAACTCTTCCCTGTCTTGCGCGTAACTCGTAAATTTTAGCTCCGTCCTGTAATTCGGGAACGTTGCTCGGAGCTTCGGCAAGTATCTTCAGGTAATCGGGTTCAATGTCAACATCAAATACCTGTTTGGCAAGTTCCATAGCTCTTGCAGCGTAACGCATAATCTGTACCGGTTCAATCCTCGAAATTTCATCGAAGAACCATCCGCATGACGTGAACATCAGCAGTGCATTCCTTTCCATTTCGAGAATACGCAGTGCCTTAACCCTTATTTCGGGGGTTAATTCAACGGTAAGATTCTCTCGCAGGAATGAGTCTGCATTGTCCTCCGAACGGTCTAGTATCACTGAAATATATTTGTTCCTTGCGTCCCAAACGTCAGCAAAAATACCGCTGCCCTCATAAAGTTCATGCAGTTTATCGCGTGCAAAGTTCATGGCATCACGCAAGGGCTTGCGCCATTTGTGGTGGTAACCTGCAGTGCCGTCACCGCATGAGCAGTCACTGCGCCAGCGTTCAACGCCGTGCGAACAGCTCCATGAAGAGTTTTCGATTATTTTGACTTCGTATTCGGGAGGGTAGAACGATAAGTATTCGCCGTAAACAGTCAGCTGTGCTTCTGCGGAATGTTCGAGACAGTTGAGACAGTAAGCCAGAGCCATATCGCCGTGTTTGTGATGATGACCGTATGACTCTCCGTCAGTAGCGACGTTGCAGAGTACGGGTTTACCGTGAGAGGGGTTGCATGTAACAAGTTCGCGTGCGAAATTCCCTCCGTCATCGAGCAGTCCTGCAAAAGCTATTCTCTGGGATAATGCACCGTCATAAAAAAATATGCTGATGCTTTTACCTGAAGGCAGATTGCAGACGTAAGGACATCTTGTATCTATACGTGCTCCCGTAACGTCCTGCCACCCTCCCCAGCCCGGAAGTCTTACCGCTTCAGCCTGATAGGGAGAGAGTACGGTGAAGATTATTCCGTTTTCCGCGAGTACTTCGAGTGACTCGGTATCAACGGCACATTCAGCTAGCCACATACCTTCTGGCATACGTCCGAAACGTTTGGTGAAATCAGCTATGCCCCATTTGACTTGAGTTTCCTTGTCGCGCCGTGAGGCTAAGGGCATTATGATATGGTTGTAAACCTGAGCCATAGCAGGGCCGTGTCCCGAAAATCTTTTCTGACCGAGTTTATCTGCTTCGAGTATGGCGTTATAACATAAGGGGTCATTTTCCTCAAGCCATGTGAGAAGTGTAGGGCCTATGTTGAAACTGATACGTGAATAGTTATTGCATATCTTGCTGATATAACCCTGTTCGTTGAGAATACGTGATGCGGCATTGCGGCTGTAACATTCTGCGGAAATTCTTGCGTTCCAGTCATGCCATGGGGCAGCGGATTCCTGAAGCTCAACGGTTTCGAGCCATGGGTTTTCGCGCGGGGGCTGGTAAAAATGTCCGTGAATACATATGTAGCGCGGCAAAGTGAACATCTCCTTTCGTAGTCCTTCAAAAATATAACTGTCATTAGCACTTAATTTATATGTCGTCCATTATACTCAGGATTCTTATTATTGGCTTATCATGAACGCGAATAAATAACTGATTTACTCTTTGATTTTATCGGGGAATGATTTAATATTTACCCTGAAAAATTTTATATCGAGGTGTAAAACCAATATGCGTAAATTTTTATCAGCGTTAATACTTCTCATGTTCCTTGTCGGAATAGCGTCCGCCGATACCCTCAGGGTAGGTATACTCTCAAAGCTCAACATGTCTCAGGAAGAGTACAGCGAGTTCATAGCGGCAGGAAGAAAAGCAGGTGCATGGAGTTTCTTCTCGTCAACAGCTCATGACGGTGAAATCACTTTCGTGTTCTATGACACCCTTCAGGCAATGCAGCTGGCACTCAACACTAAAGATGTTGATGAGATAGCCCTGCCCGAAGATGTTGCCGAATACGTCCTGAACGTTACCGGAAAGTACAAAGTTTCGGGAATAGCGAAGACACTTCCTGCGTATCTTTCGTTCGGTTTCAGGTCAGGCGATGACCCCGAACTCCGTGAAAAATTCAACGGTGCCCTTCTCGAAATGAAAGAAGACGGTACACTTGCAATTCTTCAGTCGAAGTACATAGCCGAAGCAGGAATCGGAGACCCTGAAGCAATAGAGTTCAGGAATTTCGGTAACATCGACAAAAAAATAACCGTAGCTATTACGGGAGATCTTCCTCCGATTGACTATGTTGCTGCCGACGGAACTCCTGCAGGTTTCAACACGGCAGTACTCGCAGAGATAGCAAAGCGTCTCAAAATTAATGTCGAAGTCATCAACATAGACTCAGCTGCAAGAGCTTCGGCACTTGCTTCAGGAAGGTGCGATACAGTGTTCTGGATTCAGGGATACAGGGACGTTCCTAAGCATTCAGACATTCCCGAGGGCATAACGCTTTCGGAGCCTTACTACGAATGGAACGAGTATTTATATCTCGCTCCCTCATCACGTTAGCATTAACTTAAACGGGCGGCGGTTATCATAAAAATACTGCTGCCCTTGTTTCAACAGGAGTACGAATTTTTATGATGAAAATGAAAAAATTTTTGACTGTTTTTATTCTTATGGCTCTGTGCGGTTCAGCACTTGCCGATGAAAAATCGAATCAAGATGTCAAAATCGGTTTCCTCAGTTATTTGGGAACTACTGAGGCTGCATTCCAGGATGATTTTGACAATTTCAGAAAGACCATTACGGAAGAATACCTGAAGACACACGGGGATATTCGTCCGTTCATTACGTCTCTTTCGGCAAGAAGAAGGCGGATTCATTTCTATAACTCACTGATGACGATGTTAATGGGGCTTCGTTCGGGGAAAGTTGATGAGGTAATACTCCCTGAATTTACTGGCCGTTACATTCTGCAAATGAACTCAAACTACGAGATTAAATTCGTATCGAGAATGCTGGTTTCGAGACTGTCATTTGCATTCACTGAGGACAGAACGCATCTCAAAGAAGAATTTGATGAAGTCATAGCGGCCATGAAAGATGACGGTACATTGACATCACTTGAGGACGAATACGTAACATCAGTACTCGCAGGAAAGAGTCCTAAATCCGTAAAACCTAAAGTCTTTAAGGGTGCTGAGACGATAACCGTTGCTGTAACGGGAGATATTCCGCCGATAGACATGTTTGCAGGGGACGGAAATCCTGCAGGTTACAGCACTGCAGTGCTTGCCGAAATCGGGGAGCGTCTTGGGAAAAATATACGTTTTCTGAGCATAGACTCCGGAGCGCGTTCGCAGTCTCTCAGTTCAGAACGTGCAGATGTTGTTTTCTGGTACAGGACTACTGAGACCCCTATTGACAACAATGATGAAACAGCTTCGGCATACGAAAAGCTCTTCAGGGATAAGCCCGAACATGTAATTCTCTCATTGCCGTATTTTGAATGGGATCATGATTACGTGATTAAGGCTAAGGAAACTACGGGACTGTTCGATATGTTCAGGCGTTAAGCAAAAAAGAAAGGAGAAATTTCAGAACTATGATGAAGAAATTATCGGCTGCAGTATTGGTGTTAATGTTTGCGTTTTGTCCTGCATTTGCTGACGAGAAGGTTGAAATCAAAGATGTTTCAGTAGATTCGTCAGACTTTGTGCTTATAGGCGAGGCAGTACCCGATGCGATACTTGAAATCAGGTACTATTCAACCTATAACTTTGTGGGCAAAAGAATTAACGGTTACGAAAGACCTGTTGCCTATCTCACGAAGGAAGCTGCTAAGGCATTGCGTGAAGTGAGCGATGAGTTAGTGCAGAAGGGTTACAGGCTGAAAATTTTTGACGCCTACAGACCGCAGACGGCAGTAACACATTTTGCGGAATGGGCAGAGGATTTGAACGACACGAAAATGAAGGAGTATTTTTACCCCGAACTCGACAAGTCAGTACTATTCAAGGAGGATTACATCAATTACAGGTCAGGTCACAGCAGGGGAAGCACAGTTGATTTGACGCTGTTTGACATGAGGACTGAACATGATGTTGACATGGGAGGAACGTTCGATTATTTCGGCGGGAAATCTCACCCTGATTACAAGGGGTTAACGCCTGCTCAGTATAACAACAGAATGATTCTCCGTGAGGCCATGACTAAGCACGGGTTCAAACCGCTCTATTCTGAGTGGTGGCACTTCACGCTTGAGAA
>JAFTBA010000025.1 GCA_017458545.1 Synergistaceae bacterium
CTGCAAACACAGGCGGAACATGATTCATAACAAACGAAGGAAATACCTGAATCGTTGATGATATTACGGGGACATCGGGAACGTTAAGCCCTGCCGATTTCAGGAAATTCAGTTCTGCAAGAGTTATGTAGTTCGCTCGCATGAAAAGTCCTATGAATATCCCAGCTATTCCTGCAGGAGGCACTAAAACTCCTGCCCAGTAAAGACTCCTTCTTGCTTCACGCTCACCCTTAGCACTCAATATGTACTGCATGTATGTCTGAGTCGAAAGTATTCCCAATATCAATGAGACGCATGAACCTAAATCTTTCAGCATTCCTCTTGATGTCAATGATAGATAACGGGCATAAAAATCTTCGTGTGAAAAAATTTCCCTCAGTTTTCCTACCGATGAAGTCAGCAGAAAATTCTCAGCGTTAAGGAAAACCGATGATACTCCTCCCGATTTAACTGTTACGAGTACTAAACATGCAGTGCACGATATGAACAGCAAAATTACTTTGACGATACCGCCCATACCTGCCCCCCAAGTTCCTCCCATGACAATGTACATGCACATGAATATCACTGTGAGTGCTGAGGCTGTCAGGGGAGTTATTGAGGGGTAAAGTGCAGGGATAAAACCTATACATGCAGTTACCTGAGCGAGTACACTGATGAATGTTCCTGTAGTACAGAGAATACCGCCTGATTTTTCGGTTAATGCTCCGTATTCGCGCGCTATTATTTGGAATTGGGTGGTGCAGCCGGAACGCCTTAACCTGTCCGAGAATGTCAACCCGAGAATTAGACAGCCTAAACCTGTTCCGACCGTGAACCAGCACGCTGATATTCCGAAATTGAATGCTAACTGGGCAGTACCTAACGTGCATTGTGAACCGAGTAACGTACCCACTAATGCACCCGTTGTGAGCCATGACGATGCCTTTCCGCCTCCCGTGAGAAAATCGGAGGTCGAATGAACTTTTCGGCCTGCAAGGAGTCCTGCTGTGCTGACGAGGAGTATTACGAAAATGATTCCGATTTCTGTTGACATGAATAAAAAAAGCTCCCGTTAAATTTTCACCTAATTATCACACAAAAACAAAATTCACTCCTCATAACAACAGACAAATTTTTTTGCGTAACATGAGCTGTGCTAATATTATTTTCACGGTTTTCACGCAGAAAAATTTTTCATATTTCGGATTTTTAAGGAGGGATTTTCCACGAAGAACACGAAATTTTTACATTCATTTTCATTGCACACGCTTAACATTATCCGTAACGACTGGAAAGCATTTACCGTTATGATATTGGCCAGCACTATTCAGGCGTTCGCAGTGAGATATTTCACACTGCATTATCATTTCCCGGATCTCGGAGTGTCAGGTATAGCCGTCCTCACTAATTACATGTTCGGAATATCACCTAACTGGGTAATACTCACAGGCAATATCCTCCTCATCATTTGGGCAGGTAAAAATCTTAACGTCAGATTCTTAGCACTCACTTTAACATCTGTTCTCACTTTCTCGGCTATGCTCTCAGTCTTTGAACGTTACCCCCTGCCCCTGCCAGAAGACAAATTCATGGCCACTGTCATAACAGGACTCATGAAGGGATTTGCAGGAGCTTTAATGCTCAACGCAGGCGGTTCAGGCGGAGGCACTGACATAAGCGCAATAGTTTTACGGCGGCGTTACGGCCTCGAAATAGGACGCTTCACCATCATCATCAACATGTTAATCCTCGCCCTCTCAATCGGAGTCGTAGGACTCGAAGCAGTTGTTTACGGTGCTGTAGGTCTTTACGTCAACGGTATTACTCTCGATAACGTTACACGGAGTTTCGACAGACGTAAACAGGCCATAATCATCACTAATAAACCCGATGAAGTAAGCGAGTTCATTAATTCACACGGAAGGGGGGTAACAAGATTAGAGGGACGGGGAGGTTATACGGGTCAGCACAGACCTGTATTACTGACTCTGTTAGACCCCAGACAAGTCATAATGCTCAAAAAATTCCTGAAGGAACATGATGACAGAGCATTCGTTTCAATATGTGACGCCTCTGAAGTTTTAGGACAGGGCTTTAAGAGCTGGAGGTCGTTGTAAAAATTAAAAGTTAAGGAGTGAAATATTACGAGTGATTTTACTATAGGAAGTTTACTTGATGAAGACAAGAAAGCATCTTTACAGAATTTTTCGGAGAATTTACCGCAGAAATTACAGCAGGAAGCTCCCCGTTCAAAACGTGATATTGTTTCACGTGTTGCTTACTTAATCGGTATTGAGGCGAGGTATTTCGGACTCGAACACGGCTCAAATATTAACCCTCAGTTTTACCGCTCAGTTTACGAGGAATTAAATCAGGACAAAGAAGCACGTATCGTCCGTAATCTCTGCCGTTTACGGACAAAATTACAGCGTCATTTCAAAGCTATATGCACCGAAATGAACTCTGACATAAAAAACCTCGACTCAATCCCCGATTTAATCCCCCCCGATATACTCAAACACCTCGAAAATGACGGCATACCGTTCGTAAGACCGAGACGAAGACCTGAAGATTATATTGTCGACGTTCATAACTACCTGCTGCCCCACGTACCTAACTGTCAGAAATTCATTCCCGATTGGGTGAAATGGCCTTATATCCGCAATTTATTCTTCATCGTTAAGGGCAACACTGTCGAGGGCAATAAGGACGCTGCGAAAATTTATCACGAGTTCAGGGATTTGTTCCCGTATCAGTCGTTCATCAACTGGCGGCCCGATGAAAAAGACGGTAATATTCTGCGTGATGACGCTAAATTTTTACCGATACTTTACGAACGTAACAGAGACAGATTTTATGACATGAGCAAAGTTACTGACGCAGGAGATGCAGCTGTCGGAGACCCATCGGAATTTTTCGGTGAGGCTCAAAACGTTTTGGTAGCGATTGACTGCGAGAACGCTGATCCCTGCAAGGTGATAGGCATAATGAAAGAACTCGATAAACGCGGTTTCACAGGTAAAATCTCAAAGATACTTCTTGTTGACGATGAGCATACGTCATCTCAATGGCGTGCGCTGAGGCGTAACGGGAATTTACCGCTTGAGTATTACATGACTGAAAGAGTTAAGGACGATAAATCTGCGGTTGACGTAGCACTGACGATAAAATTTTACCGCGAAATAGCTGAGAGCAGAGCTGAAGGTAAACCGATAGACTCGGCAATAATAGTGTCAAGCGACTGTGATTTCTGGCCGTTGATTGAGTTAACGCCTGAGGTGAAATTTCTGGTGATGCTTGAATATGATAACTGTTCGCAGTCATATTACAGGCGTTTGCAGAATAATGATGTGCCGTTCGTGTACATAGATGAATATTTCTCGGCAGGTAATCTCGAATTAAAGACCGAGACAGTATTGCAGGAGGTAATACGTGAGATAGAGGAGGGATATTTAGGGAAAATAAATCTTTTCTCGGTCATTAACAGGGCATTGAATAAACTTGAGCTGAAAATGAATGAGAGTGAGTCGACAGCGTTCTATGAGAAATACATATCCCAGATGAATATAACGTTCACAAAAAACGGAACTGCTGTCTTACAGAACAAACCTGCGTTTAAGTGCTGAGACATTCAGCAAAAAATCCCCCTGCACGATATTCACAGGGGGGTTTTATTTTCTCAACGTTCGGCGCGTGCACTGCAAGTTATGTCAAAAGTATATTTTTCGTCAGGGTAAGTTTCGTTGACTACAAAGCCCTCCCAACGTATTAACGTGCTGTTACCGGGAAGGAATGACAGAGTTATTTTGTCCTCGCCGTCCACAAACTCAGTGCTGAAACTCCATGAGTTTTCGCCTTCCTTCCTCATGTCGTAAGGCACTGAATATTCCCAGCTGCGTTCACAGACTATTTCGCCCTGAATGTCCGTTATTACTCCCGTGAATATAACATCGGCTCTGCCTTCGCCCTCACTCTCGGAATATTTCACGCTCTCTATCTTCAGCACTACATCATCAGCGTTAAGCGAAACATCTACTCCGGGCTGTCTGGGGTCTGTACCTGTACCGTTGCCCTGAGCTTTCCAGATTCCTATCAGGGAATTTAAGCCTGAGACCGTTTGAACTGAGGAGGTCTTAGAGGGTTTTGAGGATTTACGTTTTCTTTTTGCGGCTTCGGTTTGGGCTAACGGAAACATAACCGTTAAAATCATAACTGCCGCTAAAATTTTCATGTAACGTTTCATGATATTATCTCTTCTTTCAATAGGGCTGAATTATTCTAGCATATTATTGTTATAATAATCATTATTAAGGAGGCTTTATCATGTCTAAAATATTAGTGGTCTCAGGTCATACCGACCTCAAAAATAATTCATTCGCAAACAAAATAATTCTCGGACATCTCGAAAAAATTATGCCCGATGCAGAATACGTTTATTTAGACTCGCAATACCCCGATTGGAATTTTGACGTTGAACTCGAACAGAACAGACTCAGAAATGCTGACGTTATTGTCTTTCAGTTCCCTTTCTTCTGGTACGGAGTCCCCTCGTTAATGCACAAATGGATGGAGGATGTATTCGTTCACGGTTTCTCTCACGGCTCAAAAGGCAAGGCACTTGTAGGAAAAAAATTTCTCGTCTCATTCACTTCAGGTGCTCCAGAAGATTTATACAGGACAGGAGGAGTTCAGGGTTACCCTGTTGATGACTTCCTGATTCCGTTGAAACAGTTTGCTAAAGCCTGCGGCATGGAATGGATCGGATATGTTTACAGCGGAGGGTTATCCTATGCCAGCAGACATGATGACGAAAAACTGAACCGGATGAAAGCGAAAGCACTCACTCACGCCGAAAGAGTCGCCGAAAAATTAAGGAGTCTTTAACCCTAATGCCGTCAGCCGAAATCAGCCCGTCAGCAAAAATTTCACCCGATGAATTACTCGCTTCAGCCCGTGAAGCTGCAAAGAACTCTTACTCGCCTTACTCGCGTTACCGCGTGGGTGTCGCAATGCTTTTGGAGGACGGAGAGGTCATTAGGGCCTGCAACGTTGAGAATGCCTCTTACGGTTTAACGGTTTGCGCTGAACGTTCAGCTGTCGCAGTAATGGTCTCTCAGGGCAAACGAAATCCCATCGCTATCGCTGTAGCAGGTTCACATGATGACAGGGACGACTATTTGACTGTTCCGTGTCCTCCATGCGGTGCGTGCCGTCAGGTGTTAAACGAGTTCAATCCTGATATGCTTGTGATTCTTGCCTCGAAGAACGGCGCGAAAATTTACCCGTTAAAAAAATTACTGCCTCACAGTTTTACTCTTGACCCCGAATAAAAATGAAGTGCGGAACAGTTACAATAATAGGCCGTCCCAATGCAGGCAAATCATCGCTCATCAATGCCCTTCTCAAAACACGCGCGTTAATCGTTTCGCCTAAACCGCAGACTACACGCAATGCTGTACGATGTATCTATAATGACGATGAAGCTCAGATAATTTTTACCGATACGCCCGGGCTTTACAGGCCGGACTCGCGCGATAAGCTCGGAATTTTCCTGAACGATTCGATTCTTGAAGCCGTTGAGGATTCGGATTGT
Source organism: Synergistaceae bacterium (assembly GCA_017458545.1). Taxonomy (GTDB): domain Bacteria; phylum Synergistota; class Synergistia; order Synergistales; family Aminobacteriaceae; genus JAFUXM01. Next base: position 5,576 of record JAFTBA010000025.1, read on the forward strand.
ATATTGTGGCTTGTTGACGCGGCAGCAGGGAAGTTACAGCCTGACGATTACGAAGTAGCGCGTATTCTCCCTAAGAAAATACCCGTTATACTCGCTGCTAATAAGTCCGATAAGTATGATCCTTCACGGGCGTTGAAACTTTACGGAGGGCTGCATAAGTTTGCTGATGAGGTTGCTGTTTCGGCCAAGACCAAACGCGGAATTGACGCATTGATTTCGGCGGTTAAAGCTCTGATTCCTGAGGGTGAAATGATTTATGACCCTGAGATTCTGATGGACTCAACAGAAAAATTCATGGCTTCAGAGATTATACGCGAGAAAATTTTGATGCTGTTACGGGATGAAGTGCCTCACTGCGTTGCAGTTGTGATAGACGAGTATAAGAGTCCCGATGAATATCCCGGCAGGAAAAAACTTTACATTCGCGCAACTCTCGTAACTGAGACTGAAGGGCAGAAAAAGATTCTCATAGGCTCTAAAGGTGAAATGATTAAACGTATAGGAGAGCTTTCGAGAAAATCAGTTGAGGAGGTTACGGGGTTTGAAACGTACATTGATTTGTGGGTTAAGGCCGTTCCGAATTGGAGAAGGAATCCTATGGCGTTGAAACGTCTGGGCTATTCGTAATCATAATCATTCCAAATAAAAAATCTCCCCTGCATTAACGCAAGAGAGATTCTTTTTTGCCTTTTTTGCACAGCTTACAGCCCTAAACCTTCAGCCCATTTCTTTAACTCACTGACTGAAACGTTACTGCGGAATAATCTTCCCTCGCGTATCTCTGCTTTAGGTGCGCTCGGTTTAAGACCTTCGACTGCTTTTCCGAACCCTGAACCTCCTGACGTAGCGAAAAGAATTATCTTCTTCCCTCCGAAATCATAAGCCTCAAGAAACGTATTAATGATTGTCGGTGCGACATACCACCAAATCGGAAAGCCCAAGAAGATTACATCATGGCCCGAAATATCAGCGTTTTTATCTGCAATCGCAGGACGCGATGTCTTATCCTTCATCTCAACGCTTGAACGTGAACTTGAGTCGTTCCAGTTCAAATCTGCTGAAGTATATTTCACAGCAGGTTTAATCTCGTACAAATCAGCTCCTGTTGCCTCAGCAAGTTTTTTTGCTACTGAACCAGTTACACCGCTGGCAGAAAAATACGCGACAAGTTTCTTGCTCATCGTTAAAAACTCTCCTTCAGAATCTCAATTACTTCTTCGCGCGTCAATTTCTTGTAGCCTCCGCCGAGCAAAAACGTTCCGTCAGCAATTCCCTCATACATCTCAGGAGTTACGCCGAGTTCCTTCAGGCTTAAAACTACACCGATCTCCTTCATCCATGATTCGAGAGCTTTAAGTCCTGCTTCGGCAAGCTCAGTATCATTTTTGCCTTCGGGATTAACTCCCCACACGTTTACTGCGAAACGCGCGAATCTCTTGAGCCCGTAACTCATTATGTGCCTGTAGTACGCGAGCGATACTGCCGAAAGCGTCATACCGTGAGTTGCGTTCGTGTAAGCTCCTACCGACTGACCTATCATGTGTACTTCCCAATCAGTTGACTTTCCTTTTGCTATGAGGGTGTTCAATGCCCATGTAGCTGTCCACATGATATTGCTGCGGGCCTCGTAATCTTTGGGATTTTTAACGGCTATGCGCGAACTGTTCACGAGCGATTTCATGAGTCCTTCGGCAATGTAGTCAGATGTGTTGTCGTCATCACCTGAGAGATACTGTTCAAGAATGTGGCACATTATATCGTAGAAGCCTGCGACCATCTGATACTGAGGAACTGTGAACGTGTATTCGGGATTGAGTATAGAGAATTTAGGGAAAACGTTATCGCCGAAGACGTGTCCGATTTTGAGTTTCTGTGCGTGGTTGGTAATGACGCTTCCGCCGTTCATCTCCGAGCCTGTTCCGACCATAGTTAAGACGCAGCCGACAGGGATAATTTTGTTGTCTGGTTCCTCCATTTTGAGGAAGAATTTATCCCACGCATCGCCGTCGTAAAATGCCGAGACTGATACTGCTTTCGAGTAATCGCATACAGATCCTCCGCCGACTGCGAGAATCAAATCAACATTGTTATCCCTTGCGAGCTTTCTGCCCTCGTTAAGTTTTTCGACAGTAGGATTAGCCATTACGCCGGGAAGCTCAATGATATTTTTACCTGCTGACTTGAGGATTTTAACGATTTCGTCATAAAGACCGCTCTTCTTAATACTGCCTCCGCCGTAAGTGAAGAGGATATTTTTACCGTAATTCCTCAGTTCATCGGCGAGGCTTGCGAGTGCGTTTTTCCCGAAATGTAAACGGGTAGGGTTGGAATATGTGAAGTCGCCTAACATTTTATTGTGTTATCTCCTTTTCATTAGTGATGACTGAATGATAGCACATTGAACCCTGATTGAAGGCAAGTCATTATATTCTGCTGCGTTTTTTCTGCCAATAGAAATAGTACAGCGTCATGATTAACGCACAGAGTATCCATCCTGCAGGGTAGCCGAAACCTACTGCGTAAACATTGCCCGTAATGATTCGTGTGATTACGAACAGGTATATCTGTCTGAAGAAAACGTGAGTACACAGAGTTATTATCATGGGCATTCTCGAATTACCGTCACCGCGAAGATAGCCCGATAATATCTGGTTGAAACAGCATATTACTGCAACAGGGGTACACATTCTGATGAAGAGAGTGCCATACTCAATGACGTTTGAGTCATGACTGAAGAATGACGAGAGCAATGGCGCGTAAACATAAAGAGTGAAAGCTATGAATGACGATATTCCCAGCATCATTGCGAGTGCTGTCCAAGTTCCCGAAACAGCGCGGTCATTCCTTCCTGCCCCTAAATTCTGACCTGTGAAAACAGTTACTGCCTGCCCCATGCTCTGAATGGGTAACATCATATACTGGTCTAATTTTATGTAGACTCCCCAGCCTGCAATACATGCAGTACCGAAAACGTTAATGTAACCCTGAACGAAAACGTTTGAGAACGCAACGACAGCCATTTGAACGCCGAAAGGTAATCCTATTCTGAGAATATCACCTGCAAGTTCGCGGTTAAGCGTCCAATTTCTGAATGAGCCTGTTGATTTGAGGACTGTTATTATTACGAGACATGCCGATAAAGCCTGAGCAGTAATTGTAGCGATTGCTACTCCAGCTATGCCCCAGTGAAAGATTCTGACGAACGCCAGATCAAGAACTATGTTCAACAGACTGCAAATGATGAGGAAAATTAACGGGCGTTTAGTATCACCCATAGCCCTCAATATTGCACCGCCTATGTTGTAGAACAACAGCCCTGAGATTCCGCCGAAATAAATTTTGAGGTAAATGTCAGCTTCTTCGAGTACATCGGGAGGGGTTGAAATTTTTTCGAGGAGGAAGCGCGATGAAGTTACCCCCAGCAGGGTCAGAATGATACATGCAATGAGCGTTAATAGCAGAGAAGTTTTGACGGCCTCAATGAGTTTCTGACGGTCATTCGCTCCGAATGAACGGCTGATTACGACTCCTGCACCTGTTGCAGTGCCGTTGAAGAATCTGACGAGCATTCCGCAAATATGAGTCGTTGCGCTGACTGCCGCAAGTGCAGGGACTCCAACGTAACGCCCTACTATGATGCTGTCGGTTGTGTAGTAGAGGAGCTGTAAGAGATTCTCAAGCAGTAACGGCCATGTGAATGCGAGCAGTACAGTCCAAATTCTTCCGTTTGTCATGTTGAGTTCGTAACGGCTCAATGTGACTCAATCCCCTTTCAGCGGCGGAACTTCCGTTTGATGTAGTCGATAGGTTTCATGGAATAGTTGATGAAAAATCTGTCTCTCATGATTAACAGCACTGCAAAATATATTACAGCTCCGGTTAGAACCATAACGAACGTGTGAATGATTGAGGGAGTTAATTTTGAGTTCAGGAAGAGGACTGCTGAGAGCATTATTGTTCCTGCGATTAAGTAATTTTGACTTGAGGCTATGATTTTCATGATGCTTAATTCTTTTCGGATGACATAAAGCTGAACACTTGAGACAGTGATTTCTGCGATTACGGAAGCGTACATAGCCCCGTAAGACTGGAACAGTCTTATGAGTATTATGTTCATGCAAAAATTAGAGATTGCACCGATTACCACTGAAAGCGTCAATAAATGCTGCCGTCTTGTAGGAACGAGATACTGACCTCCTGTAGTAGAGCCGAAACCTATAGCTATAATGAGTATGCTTGAAATTTTGAGAAGCCCCGAAACTTTATCATAGCCCGGCCCGAAGAACCAAGGGACAAAATTATCCGATACACCGATTAAACCGAAACACAAAGGTACTCCCAAGAACCATGTGAACCTGTAACTTTCATACATGTAATCGTTAATTTGTTTCCTGTCATTTTTTCCGAAGAGGTATGCTATTCGCGGAACCATAACGCTCGATAATGAGGTGATGAGAGCGAGGACTAATTTTGAAATTTTCATTGACTGTTCATAGTAACCGTTTTCAAATCCGCCCTCAGTGAAAAATCCGAGCATTGATTTATCCAGAACCGTGTATACCTGAACTGCTATTGACGGCACAAAAAATGAGAACGATGTTTTGAGATGCCTGTACGGTCTCAGTGCTTTGAAGTCAGGACGTTTAACGTAAGGACGAAGGTAAGTCCATGTAACTATATTCCCTAATATGCTGAAGCATGTAGTTCCGAAAAGATAGAGCGGCAGGTCTGATTTTGTTTTAACGAAGAGGAAAACGAAAGTGATGTCAATTATTCTGATGATAATATTTCTGAAAATTATTTGCCCGAACTCCTCAAGCCCTCCCAGAAACCACCCTATAGCTAAAACGCTGTTGATTATGTTCAGTGAGAATATCAGATAAATCACATGATTTTCTTTAGCAAATATCCCTGTCAGCAAAAGATATAACACAGTACATATGATTACGTTAATGAGTCTGAGGGTCTGAAATTCCCAAAACACCTGACTCAGTTTATAGGGGTCATCGCGGACATATGATATTTCGCGTTGACCGCAGCCCCCTGAACCCATGTCGGCAAACAACAGAAAATAATTAACGATTGACGCAACAAAACTCGCAGTACCTATTCCGTCAGCTTCAAGAACACGCGAAAGATATGGTGCTGTTACAAGGGGCGTGATAATCATTAAAATGTTGTAAATTACATGATATATGTAGTTTCTCTTTATACTCTTTGCTCCCATTTTGAACGAGCTTACTCCTTCTGTTAATCAGTAATTTCACAATTATACGTTATACCTGTAAACCCCTTCTTGAAATAATGAGATTCTCAGTTATAATTAGTCAGCTTTAGTTAAAGGAGTGAGATATTTAATCAATATGGACGCTAACAAATTAACACGGAAAAGTCAGGAAGCATTAGCAAATGCTCAGGCTACAGCTTCAGAATATAATCATCAGCAGGTTGATGCCGAACATTTATTGGCAGCCCTCCTCAGAGATTCGGAAGGACTCATACCTCAGCTGCTCAGAAAAATGAATACTGATACTACGGAAATCACTAAATCTGTTACCGATGAACTCTCGAAATTACCCAGAGTTACAGGTTCGGGAACTGAACAGGGAAAAATTTACATTACACAGAGGCTCGACAGAATATTAAACCGCGCTGAAGATCGCGCCAAATCCTTAAAGGACGAATACGTTTCTGTTGAACACCTGTTCTTGGCCATGCTCGATGAACCCTCTAATACACCCTGCGGAAAAATATTCGCAAACTACGGAATAACTCAGGAGAAATTCCTCAAAACATTAAACGAGGTAAGAGGCTCACAAAGAGTTCAGAGTGCCGACCCCGAAGCTACTTATGAGGCTCTCGAAAAATACGGCCGCGATTTGGTTCAGGCTGCTAAGAACAATAAACTTGATCCCGTTATAGGACGTGATGACGAAATCAGAAGAGTCGTCCGAATCCTTTCGCGCAAAACAAAAAACAATCCAGTCCTCATAGGCGACCCCGGTGTCGGCAAAACTGCAATCGTTGAGGGGTTAGCACAGCGAATCGTTCGCGGCGATGTCCCCGAAGGTCTCAAAGACAGAACGGTATTCGCTCTCGATATGGGATCGTTAATCGCCGGCGCAAAGTACAGAGGCGAATTTGAAGAACGCCTCAAAGC
>JAFTBA010000158.1 GCA_017458545.1 Synergistaceae bacterium
AGTAATTCGCCGTCATCATTCTTTTCGCCGTAAGCCATTGCCCTGTAGCCTATGTCAATTATTTTGCTTTCCCTTTCGTCATTAACTGGTCTTACTTTGGTGAGTTCGCCGTGAAGATGAAGAACGTTATGACTTCCTGCTTTCTCGTGAAGGTTGTCAACGTTCTGAGTTATTATGTGAACGTCAAAATATTTTTCGAGTTCGGCAAGGACTTTGTGGCCTTCATTAGGCTGAGCCTTTTCGAGCTGGGAGCGGAGGTCATTGTAGAAATCGGTCATGAGTTTGGGATTTCTGTACCACCCCTGAATGCTCGCAACGTCCTCAACGTTATACTGTTCCCATAAGCCTCCTGAGTCCCTGAAAGTTTTGAAACCGCTTTCGGCACTTATGCCTGCTCCCGTGAGAACAACGAGTCTTTTTTTGCTGTCTGCCGTAAAATTCATGAATGCGCAAAGACACTCGCGGCTTTATCCGTGAGAGGAAATGCGCGTACACTTCCTTTCTTTTGCTAATATTATCAATGTTCTAATGATATATTATATAATTCTTTACAGAAAGTGAGGTGAAAACATGTATTTAACTGTCACAAATCAACTTAGGGATATTTCAGCCCGTGAGTACAAAACTCTAAGAACTCTTTGCAGATTGTCTAAGAACCTGTATAACGAAGCTCTCTACAGTGTAAGACAATATTACTTTGCTGAACATAAATATTTGCACTATGAGAGCAATTACCATGTCTGCAAGGACAGCGAGAATTATAAGGCTTTAGGAACTGCAATAGCACAACAGACTTTGAGAGTTGTTGACCGCTGTTTCAAGTCTTTTTTTGCGTTGATAAACAGAGCCAAATCCGGCTCGTACCGGTTAAACATGATAAATATTCCGCATTACCTGAATAAAGATGGCTGGTTCTGTCTGATAATTCCGTGCATCAGAATTAAAGACGGTTCTTTTGCACTCCCTATGTCAAGGAATTTTAAGAAAGAACACGGCGAATTAAGATTTAACATTCCGCCTAACCTTGAAGGGAGGAAAATTCAACAAGTACGTATTTATCCACGAAATAATGCCCGTTTCTTTGAAATTGAATATATCTACGAACAGCCTGAAATTAAAGCTGATGTTGACCCTAATAAATTCTTAGGTGTTGACTTGGGACTTGATAATCTTGCAGCCTGTGTAACAAGCGAAGGGGCATCGTTTATAATCGATGGAAAACAAATCAAATCTTACAATCGCCTGTATAACAAAGAGAATGCAAGGCTTCAGAGTATCAAAGACAAGCAGAAAATCAAAGGCTTTACAGCTCGGCAATATCTCAATCTCAGAAAACGCAATGCCCGTATAAATCACGCCATGAGTACAGCAGCCAGACATATTATCAACGACTGCATTAATAACCGCATAGGAAATATAGTAGTCGGTTACAATCCTGACTGGAAGCGTGATATAAATATCGGCTCGCATAATAACCAGAATTTTGTACAAATTCCGCACGGTCAGCTCCGCGAAAAATTAGCATATCTATGTGAACTTTACGGCATAAGATATATTGAGCAGGAAGAAAGTTACACATCAAAGGCATCTTTTTTTGATAATGACGAGTTGCCGACATATAACGCCGATAATCCGCAAAGCTATAACTTCAGCGGAACAAGAATAACACGCGGACAGTACAGGACATCAACAGGTTATATCCTGAATGCGGACTTAAACGGAGCATTAAATATACTCAGAAAATGTAATCTGGTGAACCTTCAGGTCCTACAGGATAGAGGCTGTGTAAACCAGCCCCGGCGTCGATTTCCCGAATAAGGGTATTCTGGAGCGGTAATAAGCGAGTCCAGACGTTAGACCGTGTACCAAACTTCACCGAAAGCTCTCGACACGCGAAGCGGCAGATACTTTAGTCGTGAGTTGTTTACACCCCCTGTATAATTTTGAACGGATTTACAGAATAATAGCACAACGGAGGAATTATGAATTGCATTTCAAGGAAAGTATGACATTTCTGGGAAGGTTCGCAAAATCTCCCAGACGTATCGGCAGTGTTGCACCAAGTTCTAAATTTTTGACGAAGGCTATGCTTGACCGTGTTGACTGGGAAAACGCTAAGTATATTGCCGAATTGGGAGCAGGTACTGGAGTGTTCACGCGGGAGATCGTGAAACGTGCAAGACCTGACGCGAGGATATTAGTATTTGAGATAGACCCTGCGTTACAGAAATTGATTCGGGAGGAACACCCTCATCATGAAGGATTGAGTCTTCACAGCGATGCACAGGAGTTACACAGGTACATGAACGATAACGGAATAAAGCAGCTTGATTTTGTGATTTCGAGTCTTCCGTTCACTGTGCTGCCTCCGAGAATGACCGTCAAAATACTTGATGCTGTCGTTAAAAGCCTTAAACCTGAGGGGCATTTCGTTGCGTATCAATACTCGTCAATAATGAAGCGCGTGTTGAAAAAGAAATTTGCACACATGAAAACCAGGTTTGTTATGTTTAACATACCGCCTGCGTTTGTGTATGACTGCTGGAGATGACAGGGTGAGAAAAAAAAGAGCGGAAACGCAGAGATTCGAACTCTGGGAGGATTTCTCCTCTTACGCTCTCCAAGCGCACGCCTTCGACCGCTCGGCCACGTTTCCACGCAGGGAATTATAACACAAAAATTTTCATTGCCTGATTAAAACATAAAAGCTCTGTCGTCAGTTTTAACTTTAAGGCATTGTGTGTGTTATCATAATCGTAAACAAAACAAAAAGTTCCCGAAAAGGAGATATTAACCTTGAAGATTAAAAAAATACTTTTCGCGTCATTAACTGCCGTTATTATCATTGCCTCCTGTGCATTCGCAGCCGTACTGATGACTCCTAGAGTGGGTTTCCTCACGAGGCTCAACACTACAGAAGAGGAGTTCAGTCAAATCATTCAGAACAGCGAAACTACTACAGGCTGGCACCTCCTCTCAAACCGTCATGAACTTTACGGCGTTAAGTTCTATGACTCCTTAACGTCAATGCTGATGGCTCTCGACAAACGCGACATTGAAGAGGTCGCATTACCTGACATAGTTGCGGAATACATCGTCAAATCAAACCATGACTTTGAAGTATGCTGTGTGTCATATCTTAATTCACCGATGAGTCTTGCGTTCGGTTTCAGAAAGGATAACGCAGCCCTTGCGGAAAAGTTTAATTCTGTGCTTAGTGCTATGGAAGAAGACTGGTCATTGCCTGAAGTTCAGGGTGTCTACCTTTACAGTGATAACAGGACGCGTCCCGTTGAGTTCACGCATTATGACGGAGCTGACACAATCAGGGCAGCAGTAACCGGAGACCTTCCGCCGATTGACTTCATTGATGCGGGCGGTAAACCTTCAGGGTTTAACACTGCGCTGCTTTCGGAGATAGGCAGAAGGCTCAAGGTGAACGTTGAGCTGGTGAACATTGAGGCAGGCGCGAGGAATGCAGCATTATCATCAGGGCGTGTTGATGTAGTGTTCTGGTATGAGACTGCGGAAAAATTCACGTGGAATCTCGATGCTCCGGAAGGGGTAATACTCTCTAAGCCGTATTACAGCTGGAACAAGTTTCTTCACATCAGAAAAAAGTAAATGACGAAGAGAATTGTAACGGCTCTTATGCTTCTTGCTGTTGTAATCATGTCGTTGTTTGCGGCCAACATTGACAAACAGATTAAGAACCAGCAGCGGAATCAGGCCGACATGAAAAAGAAAATTCAGCAGTATAACGCAATAGCCAAACAGAAATCGAAAGAGTCTAAAACTTTATTGAGTCAGCTCTCACGACTCAAAAAGGACGCTAACGAATCAGAGTCTCAAATGAAAGACCTTGAGCAGAAAAATTCAAAGCTCCAAGCCTCAGTCAGCGAACTCAACAAAAGCATTATCCGCGTAAACGAGTCAATGAATCACATACTGACCATGCTCAAAGGAAGACTCGCAGACCTCTACAAGCACACTCCCGATGAGAACAGCATAAGCGTAATTTTCAGTTCGGGAGGACCTCATGAGGCTGTTAATACGGCGTATATGCTGAATATTTTTGCGCGTCAGGACATTGAGATGTTCAGGGAACTCACCGCGAGGGAACGCGAACTCAATGAGGCTAAAAAGAAACTTGAAGCCGATACATCACAGATTCGCAAACAGACCGATGAACTCAAAAAGAAACAGGAGGAATTTGACAGCGCCGTTAAAAAAACAGACAGCCTCCTGAAAAACGTTCAGAGTGAACAGAAAAAAGCCGAAGCTGCTGCAAAAGAACTCGAGAACGCTCAGCGTGCTGTCGGCAACAAAATCACTAACCTCATGCGTCAGAAACAGCGTAAAAATTCATCGGTCAAAATCTCAAAGTCAAAAGCTCCCGTAGGCGGTTCAAAAGCTGCCGTCCCCGTAGCATCAAACAGTTCAGCCCCTAAAGGAGGAGTGAAGACCCTCGCATGGCCTGTCAACGGTACTGTAACAATGCAATACGGTTCACGAGTACACCCTACGTTTAAGACGAAGATATTTAATTCGGGAATTGATATAAGGGCTGCTGCAGGTACTCCGGTTAAAGCGGCAGGACCGGGAGAAGTACTTTATCAGGGCTGGCTCAGGGGACTCGGCCAAGTAGTGATTATAGATCACGGCGGTGAACTGACGACTGTTTACGCTCACCTCAGTGCTACTTCAGTGCGTGAAGGTGCTAACGTTAAAACAGGGACAGTGATAGGGCGCACGGGTAACACCGGGACTGATGCTGAGTTCGGACTGCATTTCGAGGTCAGGAAGAACGGAGCTGCTCAGAACCCTATGAACTACTTGAGACGATAGGAGTATATAGGGTATAGGGTGTAGGGGATAGGGTATAGTCTAATCCCTAAACCCCTCTTCCCTAGTCCCTAGTCCCTGTCTTTTAGTGTATAATTTCACTGATTCTCATAAGGCAGGTGTATTTTTATATTTAACATGGCAAAATTTAAGAGACTATATATTTTTATCTTAACGGCATTTGCACTTTGCGGATTTCTTTTCGGGTATTCAGAGAGAACACAATCAGCAGATCTTTCCGATGCGGATTTCAACAGAATATCACCTTTCAATGTAAGGTCGTTATGGCTGCTGCGTCAGGTCAGATACATTATCGAGAGCTATCAGGTTGACGCTGACACTAAGCCCGCAAAAGAAGATGATTTGCTTCACGGAGCTGCCCGCGGAATGGTTGAGGCATGGAAAGACCCTTATACCAGATTCGTATCTCCTTCACAGCTCAAGGACGAAGAAATAGAACTCGAAGGCAAATACGGCGGACTCGGTATGTATATCGGCGAAAGGGACGGACAGATTTTAGTCATAAGTCCTATGGAGGACTCCCCTGCCGAACGCGCAGGATTGAAACCCAAAGACCAGATCGTTAAGGTTGACAATGAAGTCGTTATAGGCTGGACATCTGACAGAGTAGTCCAGAAATTACGCGGAGAACCTGACACAAAAGTTACTGTTTGGGTAAGGCGCGAGGGTGAAGACGAGTTAATGAGTTTCGAGATTACGCGCGAGATAATCAAACTTCACAGCGTCCGTTATGAAATGCTGTCCGATGATATAGGTTACCTGAAACTGACCCAGTTCAAGCACAACACAAGCGAGGAGTCACGCAATGCTGTCCGCGATTTAATGCGCAAAGGTATGAGAGCGTTAATCCTTGACCTCAGAAACAACGGGGGCGGTTTACTCGATGCAAGCGTTAAAATCTCAAGCATATTCCTTAGGGACGGCCTTATAGTTGAGACTAAAGGGCGTTCCGAGAGGGCTAACGAAAAGTATTACGCCGATAAAAATTATTACCTCACTAACATGCCGCTTACTGTTCTGATAAACGGCGGAAGCGCAAGCGCAAGCGAGATAGTTGCAGGAGCGTTAAACGACAGGGGACGCGCTAAATTAATCGGTGAAAAAAGTTTCGGCAAAGGAAGCGTGCAAACGCTTTTTCCGTTGACTGACGGCAGCGGTGTATACGTAACTATTGCAAGGTACTATACTCCGTCAGGCAAAGTAATAGATCATGTAGGATTATCGCCGGATATTGAAGTCAAGGGCGAACCCGACAGGAATAAGTCAAAAGATTTACAGTTACAGCGCGCAATAACCGAAGTGAAGAAATCTATACGTTCTGTAGCAGGACGGAGATATTAAAACATAGGGGAGAGGGGATAGGGTATAGGGTATAGCTGAATCCCTGACCCCTATAAAGTTACAAGGAGGAATATATATTTTGAGTGCTAATAAAAACGTGGATTTGCTCGTAGGCGCACAGTGGGGCGATGAGGGCAAAGGCAAAGTAGTTGATATGTTAGGTTCAGATGTTGATGTGTTCGTACGTTTTCAGGGCGGAGCAAATGCAGGCCATACGGTTATATGTGAAGGGCAGAAAGTTGTATTTCACCTTCTTCCTTCGGGAATGCTTTATCCCGGAAAATTATGCGTTCTCGGTAACGGCTTAGTCATTGACCCGGAACAGTTCCTCAACGAAACAGGCGAACTCTTCGCTAAAGGACAGGACAAAGCAAGACTCGCAGTAAGTCCTCACGCACATATCGTTATGCCCTATCACAAGATGCTCGACAGATTACAGGAAGAAGCACGCGGTAAAGGCCGCAAGATAGGCACTACAGGACGCGGAATAGGCCCTTGCTATGTCGATAAGTATTCGCGTTCCGGTTTAAGGGTTGAAGATTTGATTGACCCCGATGTACTGAGGGACAGACTGACATACATACTAGACGAGAAGAATCAGATTTTCACGAAACTTTATAACCAGAAGCCTTTAGCGTTCGATGAAGTTTACGAACCTGCAAGGAAATGGGGCGAAGCTCTTGCGCCTTATGTTGATGACACCAGAGCATTGCTGAGACATGCTGCCGATGAGGGCAAACATATTTTGCTTGAAGGGGCTCAGGCTGCATTACTCGACATAGATCATGGGACATATCCCTACGTAACAAGCTCATCGACTTCAGCAGCAGGAGCGTTCACAGGTACGGGACTGGCACCCAATGATTTGTCGAGGGTTATCGCAGTAGTCAAAGCATACACTACAAGAGTCGGTGAAGGTCCGTTCCCTACGGAAGATTTCACTGAGGCAGGAGAGAAATTACGTGCTAACGGCGGTGAGTTCGGAGCGACTACGGGAAGGCCGAGACGCTGCGGATGGCTTGATATTCCTGCGCTGAGGTACTCAATGGAACTCAACGGTGCTAACGTAATAGCTCTCACTAAACTCGATGTGCTTACGGGTATGGGAGGAATAAAAGTCTGCACGGCTTACGAGAAAGACGGAACGAAATTATCATCATGGCCTACTGACACCAGGACACTGAGTGATATAACGCCCGTGTACGAAACATTAGCAGGCTGGGACGATGACATAACTGACTGCAAGAGTTTCGAGGAACTTCCTGCGAATGCTCAGGCATATGTGAAATATATTGAAACTGCGCTTAACGTTCCCGTAGGATTAATCGGAGTTGGAGCCGACAGGAAGCAGACTATTAACAGGGGAATGTAATAATCTGTGTACGTGCCTGAAATAGATTTTCTGACGTTTAACGATCTGCCCGAAGTACTGAGGATAAACGCCGAATCGGCATGTTCATGGCCTGAAGAAGTGATAAGGTCAGATTTGAATCAGGACTCGCAGAATGAGATAACATATCTTGGGGCTTTCGCTACGACTGCGGAAGCTCCTCTTTTGGGATATGCGGTATTAGGCCGGGAGAAGCGCGAAGGTTTATTGATGGCACTTATAGTTGACAGCATATACAGACGAAGGGGAATAGGCCGTCAGTTATTGATGGCGGTGAGCGATTGTGCAGTGTATTTGCATTTCAGACGGCTGCGCCTCAAAGTTAGGAAGTCAAATTCGGGGGCAATATCGCTGTATTCACAGATGTCATTTACCGGTGAGACTGTGAGACGCGGGTATTACTCGAACGGTGAGGACGCAATAATAATGAGTGCGAAGTTACCTTTGAGGGCGGAGGTAAGGCCGTGAGAGTGTATATACCGTTTGATGACGGCTCGAGCATATCGTTTGACGGAGATGCGTTCACTATACACAGAAAGCCGAAGGATATTGACGATGCCGATAACCCCTCTGAACCGTGCAAAGCCGAAAACGCTTGGAACACACGATGGAGTGATGTTGTAGGTGCGCTTGAAACTGCGTATAAACGTCAGGAAAAAGCGAGGAAAGCTCAGAGTGCGAAGAAGATTTACAAGCCTTGATGACAATGAAGAGAGAAATTATTTGCGGAGACTGTTCCGAAGAGTTAAAGCTGTTTGAGGAAAATTTCTTTGACCTTGTTATAGCTGACCCTCCTTACTGGAAAGTAACAAGTGAAAAATGGGATTATTTATGGCGTACAGAGGACGATTATATAAAATGGTCCGTAACTTGGTTCAGGGAAGTGTACAGGACATTACGTTACGGAGGTTCATTTTACCTTTTCGGGTATTTCAGAATGCTTGCACTGCTTATTCCCTCACTGCTTAGTATCGGTTTTGATTTGAGGCAGCAGATTATCATCAACAAGGGCATGAAATCAGTTGCAGGGAGAGCAACTAAGAATTACAGGATTTTTCCCAACGTAACAGAAAGTATATTGTTCCTTACGAAGAAAAATATTAACTTTTCCAGAAATTTTTTGAAGGCCCGTCAAAAAGAATTAAATCTTACTTCCAGATACATTAACGAAGCACTCGGCGTAAAATCCAACGGCGGAGGAATGTGGAGTATATATACGGGCGAAAATGTATGTGAACAGTTTCCAACCCGTGAATTATGGGAAAAACTCCAAAAAATTTTGAGATTTGACCTGCCTTATGACAAAATCGCTCAGACGTTCAATCCTGAAATGGGATTAACGGATGTATGGAACGATATAGATTTTTACTGTGAAAAGAGATACCACCCTACTCAGAAACCTTTGAAACTCATTGAACGCCTTATTCATGCTAGTTCAAACGAAGGTGATAACGTCTTAGACCCATTTGCCGGGAGCGGTTCAACATATATTGCCTGCCAAAAACTTAAACGTAACCCTTTTA
>JAFTBA010000159.1 GCA_017458545.1 Synergistaceae bacterium
CGCCCGTGGCAGCACAGAATGAATGTTTACGTCCGTGATATTGCCACAGGAAACGAAAAACGCATAACCTCAGCGACTGAACGCGATATTGCAGGGTTTTTCTGGAAGGGCAGCGGAAAAATAGTATATGCTCAGGATTTTGGGGGCGATGAGAATTTCCACGTATACATCACCGATATTAAAGGCTCTGAGTCAAGAGACCTGACTCCTTTCGGGAAGGTAAAAGCAGGAGTGCTTGACGACCTTGAAGATGATCCTGTACACATGTTAATCAGCATGAATCAGAGAAACGCCGAAATTTTTGACGTTTACCGCTGTAACATTGAGACGGGTGAACTCGAACTCATAGGCGAGAATCCGGGAAATATTACGGGCTGGATGACCGACCATGACGGGAAATTACGCGCTGCAGTTCAGACTGACGGAGTTAATGAAAGTTTCCTTTACAGGACTAACGAGTCCGATGATTTCCGTGTGTTAATCACAACTAACTTCAAGGAAACATTTTCACCTGTTCTATTTGCCTATGACAACAAAATCATGTATGTGGTCTCTAATTTAAGCAGGGACAAGGCAGCAATTTACACGTTCGACCCCGAAGAGAATAAGACTCTCGATTTAGTGTTCGGACATGATGAAGTTGACACGGGCGGAATAATGCACTCGAAGAAACGCAAAATCATTACGGGCGTGAGCTACGTTACGGATAAAAGGCACTACAAATTTTTTGACGCTGACAGGGAAGAATTACAGAGGACACTTGATGATTTCTTTCCAGGACTTGAGGCTGCTGCCGTCGACATGGACGATGACGAACGCAGGGTTATAGTCAGGACTTACAGCGACAAAACCAGAGGTGCTTATTACCTTTTCGACCGCAAGGACAACTCAATGTCGAAACTCGCTGATTTATCGTCGTGGCTCAAAGAGAATCAAATGGCTTCGATGACTCCTATAAGTTTCACGGCGAGGGACGGCCTTAAGATTAACGGTTACCTGACACTGCCGTTAGGTGTTGAAGCAAAGAATCTTCCGTTAGTTGTGATACCTCACGGAGGGCCAAGCGCAAGAGATGTATGGGGTTTTGACTCTGAGGCTCAGTTCTTAGCTAACAGGGGCATAGCAGTACTGCAGGTGAATTACAGGGGTTCAACGGGTTACGGTAAAACTTTCTGGCAGTCTGGATTCAAACAGTGGGGAAGGAAAATGCAGGACGATGTTACTGACGGAGTACTTTGGGCAGTCAATGAGGGGATTGCCGACAAAACGAGGCTGGCGATTTACGGAGGGAGTTACGGAGGTTATGCCGCGCTTGCAGGAGCAGCGTTCACACCCGATTTGTACTGCTGTGCTGTGAGCTATGTAGGGCCTTCAAACCTGTTCACACTTCTTGAGAGTATTCCGCCTTACTGGAAGCCGTTTATCGATATGGAATACGAAATGATAGGCGATCCCGTTAAGGATAAGGAACTGCTTGAGGAAGTATCTCCCGTGTTCCATGCTGAGAACATAAGGATACCGCTTTTTGTTGCGCAGGGAGCTAATGACCCCAGAGTCAATAAAGCCGAGTCGGATCAGATTGTCGAGGCAGTTAAGGAAGCAGGCAAAGATGTAGTTTACATGGTCAAGGATAATGAGGGACACGGTTTTCATAATGAGGAGAACAGGTTTGATTTTTACAGGACTATGGAGGAGTTCTTCAGAAAACATTTAGGTTCAAGATAGTCTGAACTGAACAAAAAATATTCGGACAGTCTCCCCGTTGAAATTGAAATGAAATTGAAGGGGGAGGCTGTTTTTTGTCAGTATTCAAAAATGCAAAGACTTGACAAAAAATTAACTCCCCTGTAAAATTCCACACCTGAAAAAATAAATACTTTTCAGGAGGATTTGCATGGCCAGAAAAATGGTTTACGGTATCAATGATACCCCCCCGTTCTTCATAACACTGCTCTCAGGAGCGCAGCACGTTTTAACCCTTTTCGGTTCAACAACATTAGTACCTTTGATATTCGGTCCGGCAATGGGAATGGACGCACTGCAAATAGCTTCGTTAATCTCCTGCGTTTATTTCGGAATGGGAGTAGCGACACTAATTCAGACAAGCAAAAAGCTCGGTTCAGGACTTCCGATAGTTCAGGGATCGAGCTTTTCGTTTATCCCCTCAGTCATGACGGTTATAGCCCTCTACAAAGCATCAGGCCCTGAAACAGTCATGCAGTACATGGGCGGAGGCTTAATCGCAGGCGGTATAATCCTCTCGGTAATCGGCTACAGCAGAATAGTCGGTGTAATCCGCAGAGTTATTACCCCCGTTGTAATAGGCCCCGTAATCATGGCAATAGGTTTCTCGCTCGCAGGAACAGCCGTTCAGGGTAACGCCGCAAACTACTGGCCCGCATCGCTCGGAGTGGTAGTCTTAATCTTCCTGTTCAGCCTCGTTCTCAAAAACAAGTACATCAATATTTTTGCGATACTGCTCGCAATAGTGATAACGTACTGTGTATGCTTATGGCTTTCTCTCAGGGGAACGTTCACACCCGAACACCCTGCCTATATTAACTTGGCAAGGGTAACAGAAGCTCCTTGGCTCAGGGACGTGAGGAACGTTATACTTCCTTGGGGAATGCCTAAGTTCAGTTTAATGGCATTCGCGGCAATGATAGCAGGATTTTTTGCGACGATGATTGAGAGCATAGGCGACTATCATTCAGTGTCATACGCTTCGGGAGTTGACGACCCCGACTCTGAAACCATAAGCAGAGGTATAGGTGCTGAAGGTATGTGCTGTGCATTATCGGGAGTGTTCGGTTCTGTAGGAACAACATCGTACACTGAGAACATAGGGTTAATCGGTCTCACCGGAGTTTCATCGCGCGTAGTCGTCAGAACAGGAGCGGTTATATTAATCCTGATGAGTTTCGTGGGTAAACTGAGCGCGTTAATCGCAACGATGCCCTCACCTATAATCGGAGGAGCATATATCGCACTGTTCGGCACAATCGGAGCAATGGGTATTCAGGTGTTAATGAGGGCTGATATGTCGAGCCAGAGAAATATACTGATTATAGGTTTCGCGTTCTTAATGGCACTCGGATTACCGGGCTGGGTTGAGGCTAATCAGTCGCTGTTCATGAACGAGACTCAGAGCCAGTTAATGCACACACTCGGCGGAATGGTCTGGGCTGTGCTGAAGACACCGATGGCCGTAGCAGGAGTTTGCGCAGCTGTATGCGACTCGCTGATACCAGGAACAGATGAAGAAAGAGGAATTAACGTTAAGCCCAGAGGAATTTAATTCGAGAAGAAAACACCCCCGATGATTAGTCGGGGGTTAATTTTTTCTTAAATTATTATTACTTTTTGCTTCGGTTACTTACGGTAGAAAAAACAATTATTTTGTGATTGTTCCTTTTTTGATGTAAAACTCGATGTGAGATTCCATACAATAACTAATGACTTCTTCCGCGCATTCATTATAGAACTTTTTGTGTCCTTTGTATGCGGAAATTCGTTTGCTGTAATTAGTTCTTCCAAAAATTATTCTGTCGGTAAATGATACGGCTTTAAGTATTTTGCTTAAATCCTGCTGAATTA
>JAFTBA010000160.1 GCA_017458545.1 Synergistaceae bacterium
GATAACAGGTCTGCAACTTCAAGATTATTGAGGTCTGCAAACATGAAGTGAGTGTTGCCTTTAATGCCGAGTTCGGGAAGGTGTATGACAGTACAGTCACCGCCGTATTTGTTGACGAGTTTTGCGAATGCCCTGCCCATTGCGAGTTCGGCACGCCACTGGTCAGCACCGTAGTTGTCAGTTGGTTCGGTTGCGATGTGATCTCCGTAGAATATTACTATCGGGAACTTAGTGAACTTCCTGAACTCCTCTAACGGTATTGCCGTCCCCTCAATCAGTCCGAATGATGTGTTAATGGGTTCAGGCACTTCACCTTCCGGGAAAAGTCTGGGGCATCCTCCGGGCTCATAGGCAGCAATCGCGCGTATATTCTCAGTCCTTAACGCCGTCAGCCATCCTGCACCGCCTCCCTGCGAATGAGTAACGAGAATCGCAGGGCCTGTTTTAGCCAGTACAGCAGCCATAGCGTCAGCGACTACGCCGAAATCCAGCGGAGCAGTGTTAGGAGTACCCTGCCTGTAGAACTGTTCGAGGCTTTCGGGGTCTTTGGGGAACTTGGTATCGGGGTAGAAGTCGGGCCATTTTCCGAGCCTGAAGAGCGTGAACATTGTGCGGTCGTAATAAGCAGGGGTTAAAGCGCCGTCAGACGAGACTAACGCGAAACCTGCCTCACCTCTTCTGGGCTGGTCGACTAAATACGTGCTGAAGCCCCTACGTAAAAATATGTTCTGGAATCCTTCCCGGCCGTCGGGGGTAGTCTCCCAAGTTTTTTTAGACTGACCGCCTCCGTGAAGAAACACCATCGGTAATTTTTTTGCATTCACCGGGATTTGATACCAGACGTAAGCGTTATCGCCGTAAGCGGTCTGACCTGACTGACTCCAGAGGTCGGCGAATACAAATTCACCGCTGTTTACTGAGGTTGCTCCTCCTGCGGTGAAACTTCCCTGTTCCTGAATGATTATAGGTTCGGAAGCAAATGACACTGACGCGAAGAGAACGGTTAGCAGACAAAGAACGGATTTTTTCATTGTCTCAATAATAACCTCCTGAACATTAAAATTTTTTTTGACGGGCTAATATTAACCAACAGTAATATAATGTTCAAATCATAAATTTTTATTGCAGGCAGAAAATTTTTATTATGGACACGAAACAGATTGATTATATTTTGGAGCTGGCAGCAGCTAAGAATTTCAACAGGGCAGCCGAAAATCTTTTCATTTCGCAGCCGACATTGACGTACCAGATTAAACAGGTTGAAGAAGAAATAAAATTCCGCTTGTTTGAGCGTTCGCCTAAAGGTGCTGCGCTGACTCCTGCAGGTGAACAGTTCTGCATAACACTTAGGAATATCCGCAATGAGCTGAAACGTGCGGTTGAACAGGGACAGAATTACGGTACGAGTTACCGTTCAAACATCACAATAGGACTGCCTATGAGGTCGGCAATATATTTTCTTCCTGAGGCAATCGAGGCATTCAGCAAATCGCACGAAGGTATTTCAGTTACGCCTCATTTTTTGCAGCTCTATGACACATCATCGTTCCTTAAAGGCGAGGAGGATATATTGTTTGCGAGGTTCAACAACGTTAAGCACATACCTGCGATAAAGATTCACCCTTTGTTCGAGAGCAGAATATATTTGATTACCGAACGTGATGACCAATTAGCAGGGCGTGCAATCGTCAGGGCTGAGGATTTGCGCGGAAGGGTCTTAATGGTCGGAGGGGGTTCACCGCCTGAGCTTAAAGCCGTACAGCAGAGGATAATAGATACGGTTGACGTTGAGTATTTCAACAGCAATGACCGCGAAACTACACTGACTAACATTAAGGCTCACAGGGGGATATGTTTAGCACCGGGCTTCCTGAACGACCATAACGGCGAATTTGCTTGGACGCTTTTTGACTGCCCCGAGAAGATAAGCTGTGTGTTATGTACGCATTCGGGGGATAAGAGAGAGAGCGTTAAAGATTTCGTGAAGCTGTTGCAGGAAATTTACAGGGAGCATAAAGAGTTCAAAGCGTGAACAAAAAATCCCCCTCTTGAATGTATGAAGGGGGACTCGTTTTTTGTCGTACTGAAAGCGTATTAGCTGATGACAGACCATGAGCCATATTCACAGCCGCCTAGCCCACCGAATGCCCCTGTATAAATGTTTTCTATTTCGCGCATCCACACACCTTCGATGGACATCATCTGACCTTTGCGAAGCTGCAACATTCTTTTATCTAGCTCATCGTCTGAAACACCAGCGTCATATTTGAAGTAACATTCGGTTTTTCTTCCGAGTTTAAGAATGTAACCGCCCGATGCGAAGAAATAATCTGTGTTGACTGCAAATCTATCAAAGCGTCCTATTCGTTGGATATGGCGAATATCGGAAAGCCTCCCAATAAGCCTGAGTTTTTTGTGATTATACTTTTCGTGAGCTGATAAATAGTTCGCTTCATAATCCCCCTCAAACTCTTCTACCTTTACGGTATTATATGCCCCTCCTGAAGAGATTATATTTCGGATTTTGTTTATATCCCCTTTCGTTCTTGAATCCATGGTAAAAGGAAAAATGAAAATACAATAAAGCATAATAGCCATGATAATAACTCCTGTCAGTGTTCCGCATGTTGCTGCCATTACGAATTCACCTCCTAACGTCCCAAAAATTTCGGCGCAAAAAATTAACACATACACACGGCAATCTCCTTCATCTTATGATATAATACACAGCATAAGATAAAGGAGAAGATAGAGGAGTGTACCCTATCACCGTGTTTATTTTTTAGACAAAGATATTATAACACATTCCTTTATCTTTTTTCATATTTAGCACACAAACTTATTTAGCACACAAACTTAAACGCATAAAATAATGAGTCCTCCCTGCTGTGAGAGGGGACTCATATTTTTTGAACGTTGATTAATCCTCAGGCTTAACACAAAAACTTCGGGCTTTTGCCGTGAACTTAATCAGCTCAGTATATCGCCTAACTTCTCCTCACCGATACCGTGTTTCTCGGCGTAACCCGTCAATATCAACGTCAATGCTCCGTCACCCGTAACGTTGCAGGCAGTCCCGAACGAGTCCTGTAACGCAAAAATCGTCAGCATCAACGCAGTACCCGTATCATCAAACCCCAGCACATCCGTTATCAGTCCCAATGATGCCATTACAGTACCTCCGGGAACTCCGGGCGCTGCAATCGCAAAAAGTCCAAGCAATACGCTGAACA
>JAFTBA010000161.1 GCA_017458545.1 Synergistaceae bacterium
GAGACTCCTTCAGTCAGCAGCAGGTCAGCGCGTAAATATGGACACTATATTGCTTTCGGCGTGGGTCAAAGTACGTTCGGGACCGCGCGAAATTTTAGAGGCAGGTTGCGCAACAGGTGCTGTGTCGCTGATACTGGCGTTGAAGTATAAGCAGGTTAATGTTACCGGCATAGACATTCAGCCCGAACTAATCACTCTGGCCAAGCTCAATGCGAATAACAACGGCCTCGATGGCAGGGTGAGATTCATTGCAGGAGATTTACGCGACAAAACACTGCTGCCCTCAGGGAAATTTGACGCACTAGTCATCAATCCTCCCTATTCATCGCTAACGGCAGGGCGCGAATCTCCTGACCCTTCACGCTCATCGGCAAGGCTCGAAATCTTATGCACACCTGATGATGTTGCCGAACTCGCAAGAAGAGTCCTCAAGAGCAGAGGCAGACTGTTCACTGTGTTCACCAGTGCGAGGATGGATTCGTTTCTTTCGGCAATGAGGGAACAGGGGATAATTCCGAAAAGACTGCGCCCTGTTTACCCTAAGATGAATTATAATTCTGCAATATTTCTGACCGAATGCGTTAAGGACGGCGGAGACGGTTTAACGTTAATGCCTCCTCTTTACGTGAGGGACGAAAACAATAATTACACAAATGAAATTCTGAGGGCTTATGAGCCTGACGGTAATATTTAATTAAGAAAAGAGGAGATTATTTTTGTACGAAATTTTATGTTTAGGAGCGTTGCTTTTCATTTGCAGGAAACTTAATCAGGCAGGCATATCAAAATTAATCCTGAAAATTTTTATGTTAACAGCTTTCTTATGGCTGACGTTCGCATTTTTTGCAGGGTTTGATTTGAGAGCAGCAGAATATGATTTCTTCCCCCTTCACTTCAACGAGATGATGAAAGCGGTTAATATGACATTGATAATCATATCGCTTTACGGTTTCATGTCATTCTTTGCAGTTGATATGCTTACGAAATTCAAAGGGTTCACGAAACTTAAAGCACTCTGCGCTTTAGCCCTTATGATTACGGTAACAATATACAGCATGTACGAGGCGTATAACGTTCAGCGCAGGGACATAACTATTCCGACAACTAAGCTGCCTGAGGGTGTCGACAAAATACGGGTTGTGTTTCTGGTTGACGTTCATTTAGGGGGATTGTACACGCTTAATCACTTTGAGCGCGTAATGAAAATTGTTGACGAAGCGAGTCCCGACATAATACTTTTGGGAGGCGACATAATTGACGGCGATATGTCTTACCAGAAAACTCAGCTCGAAATGCTCAGGGCTGCCGCTAAAAAAGCGCGTTACGGAGCGTTTGCTGTAAACGGTAATCATGAACACTATCTGATTCTCGATGAAGATGTTGAAGGAATAATCAGGGAATACGGCTATGACTTATTGATTGACGAGAGGCGTGAAACTGCAGGCATAACGATTATCGGAATGGAGGACGTTAAATACGGCTGGCTTAAAATTTTTGAGCGTCCCGAAGACAAAAACAGATTCGTCCTCGTCCTCAAGCACAGGCCCGGAATACCTGTTGACGCTGAAGGAAGATTCGATTTGCAGTTATCGGGACATACTCACGGCGGTCAGTTCTGGCCTTTAGGGTACTTCAAGAACATGGCCCTCAACAGCAGACAGGGACTCACTCGCAGGGAAGGCGGTTATGTTTACGTTAGCAACGGTGTAGGCTATAACTCCGCAATGATGAGGCTGTTCGTTCCTCCGGAAGTTACTGTTATAGACATCGTAAGGGAAAAATAAATGCCTCTTACTCTCGTACCGACTCCAATCGGGAATCTTGAGGACATAACGCTGAGGGCATTAAGGGTTTTGCGCGAAGCTGATGTTATAGCTTGCGAGGACACAAGGACTTCATCGGTGCTGCTGAAACATTATGACATTCACAAACCTTTGACATCATTTCACGTTCACAACGAGAACGAAAAATTACCCGTTCTGCTGGAAAAACTAAGGGACGGCGCGAAAATCGCAGTGATTTCAGACGCAGGTACACCGGGAATTTCAGACCCGGGATGGATATTGTTACGGCGTTCGGTTGATGAAGGAATTGAGGTTGACGTTCTGCCCGGACCTAACGCTGTAATACCTGCAGTGCTGCTGTCGGGGTTAAAACCTCAGCCGTTTGCGTTCTTAGGGTTTCCGCCTGAAAAACACGGCGAACGTTTGAGACTGTTTGAGTCTGTCAGCAAGATACCAATGACGTTATGCTTCTACGTCTCACCGCACAAAGCAGTGAAAGATGTTGAAGATATGCTTGAAATTTTAGGCGACAGGAAATCATCGTTAGTCCGCGAAATCAGCAAAGTGTATCAGGAAGTCATCAGCGGTAATTTGAGCGTAATTCTCGAACGTTTGACTCAGGGGGTTAAAGGGGAATTAGTGCTTGTTGTTGACGGGTGCAGTGAATCAGTTAATGACACGTGGAAAGATGAGGCTAAAGCCGTGTATGAGTCAGGAACAAGTATGAGAGATAC
>JAFTBA010000162.1 GCA_017458545.1 Synergistaceae bacterium
GTATCTATGCCGCTGGAGGTACTCCTATGATGTTCCCTGCTATAGCCGTTTGCGACGGCATTGCTATGGGACATGTAGGTATGAAGTACTCGCTCGTCTCAAGGGATTTGGTTGCGGACTCAACTGAGGCTATGGCGATTGCTCATCAGTTTGACGGACTCGTTATGATTCCGAACTGCGACAAAAACGTTCCCGGTCTTCTCATGGCTGCTGCAAGACTCAACATTCCTGCTATATTCTGCGCAGGAGGCCCCATGTTAGCAGGACACTTGAAGGACGGAAGACGTACATGTTTGAGTCATATGTTCGAGGCAGTAGGTGCTTACCACGCAGGTAAACTCGATGAGGCAGGTGTTAACGATTACACTGAGAACGCATGTCCGTCATGCGGTTCGTGTTCGGGAATGTATACAGCTAACTCAATGAACTGTTTAACCGAAGCAATAGGCATGTCTTTGCGCGGTAACGGTACTATACCTGCACCGTATTCGGCAAGAATAAGACTCGCTAAATTAACGGGCATGAAGATTATGGAACTTGTCGAAAAAAATATACGTCCGCGCGACATCATGACAGCTGAAGCATTCAATAACGCTGAAGCTGTTGACATGGCACTGGGCTGTTCAACAAACACAATGTTACATTTACCTGCTATTGCACACGAGGCAGGCGTAACGATTGACCTCTCGCACGCTAACGCTATCAGTGAACGTACTCCTAACCTTTGTCACTTAGCTCCTGCAGGTGATACGTTCATGGAGGACTTAGACAGGGCAGGAGGAGTCTATGCAGTGATGAATGAGTTAGCGAAAAACGGACTCATTAAGACCGATTTAATGACTGCTACGGGCAAGACAGTTGCAGAAAATATATCGGGTATTGAGATTCTCGACAACAATATAATCCGTCCCGTCAACAATCCTTATTCACCTACCGGAGGCATAGCGGTGTTAAGGGGTAACCTTGCGCCTGACGGCTGTGTCGTGAAACGTTCAGCAGTTGCGCGCGAGATGATGAAACACGAAGGACCTGCGAGAGTATTCGACAGCGAGGACGAAGCTATAGCGGCTATTTACGCGAGGAAGATTAATGCCGGCGATGTAGTAGTGATTCGCTACGAAGGGCCTAAGGGCGGTCCGGGAATGCGCGAAATGTTGAACCCAACGAGTGCTATTTGCGGAATGGGACTCGATACGAGCGTTGCGCTTATCACTGACGGGAGATTTTCGGGAGCTACAAGGGGCGCAAGTATCGGCCATGTTTCACCCGAAGCAGCTTCAGGAGGTAACATAGCACTGGTTCACGAGGGAGACATAATAGCTATAGACATCAACAACTACAGCATAACGCTTAAAGTTTCTGACGAGGAATTAGCGAGGAGACGCACCGAATGGAAAGCACCTGAACCGAAGATTAAGACGGGATATTTGGCGAGGTATGCAAAACTCGTAACGTCTGCTGATAAAGGTGCAATCCTGGAATAAGGAGTGTAACTAATCACTGCACTAAATACCTTCAGTGTGAAAGCTGAGGGTATTTTTTTATACTGCTGTGTTAAGATTAAGCAGTTCACAAAACAGGAGGTACTCAATGCCCGAATATGACCCATTACTAACAATGTCAGCATTAAACATGGCTATAGTATCGTTACACCGAATAACATCATCAGGCGACAGGCTAATACTTGACCGCGAATACGAAAGCATCATCAACAATCTGAGAATGGCCGAGATTAACCCTGACCGCGAACTGGTAGAACTTTATCTGGGAATAATGAGAGTAATTCAGAAAGGAAGATTGAGAGACGACATCAGAAAAAAAGTAAAAGAAGCCGATTTACAGACGAAACAAAAAAGCGTTAAAGAAATTCTCACAGGAAATGTCATCAAAAGTTTTCATTTTAACCCTGTGAGGTGGCTCAGAAGATTCGTATCATCATCAGCATCAGAATATTTCAGTCAGCAGAAAAAAGCTCAGGAAAATTCAGAGGAACTCATCAAAACCAAAAATGAGAGTCTCCTCAGACTCAAAGAAGATGAAATCGAAGAGTATAACAAGTTACAGTTGATACTGTTAAATTCGTCATGGAAGCTGCTTAGTGATTATCATCTTCCCGACAGTTACAGGCTAACTCAGAAATTACTGGGGAAATTCCTTGCTGTTATGAATGAGCCTGACCCTTCAAAGCGCCTGTTGAAGATGAAATATCTTGAGAGCGATCTCAGTATGTATTCGCCTTATTGGTTTTACCGCGCTCAGTCTGCTGTTGAGGCAGGCAATGATGAGGAGGCTGAAAAATATTTTGCGAGTTTCGGCGAAGTATGGCGGCCGGTCCTGAAAAAAGATCTATACCGCGCTGAGGCAATGAAGTTCAAGATTGAAACTCTCATGCGTTCGGGGGTAACACAGGAAAACATCGGAGAGATTCTGAAGTGCCTTGATGAGATGAGAGAGAATACAGAGCTTGATGACTGGGGGAACAATATTTTTGCCGGAATGGTGTACTTCGCGCTTGGCCGTAAAGATGAGGCAGAAGACTGCGTGATGTGCAACACTGTTTTTGAATACGAGACCGAGATAAGCGGTAAACTTCTTGAGGAAATGAATAACGCGGAATTACCGCCGAGAATTGAACCGTTACCCGAAAAAATTGAAGCTAAGCCTGCTCCGATGAGCGATGATAAGTTTATGGACCTCTGCGCATCAGGCGATGTAGCTAAAATCGAAAAAGCAATAACTGACGGCGCGAATGTCAACGCTGAAAACATTTTCGGCTGGCTGGCTTTAATGGAGGCAGCAATGTCTGGTTACACAGAAGTCGCTGAACTTCTCCTGAAGCACGGGGCTGACGTAAACGCTGAGAACAATATCGGCGATACGGCTTTGTGGCTGGCACTAAAGAAAGGACACACAGAAGTCACTGAAGTCCTCCTGAAGCACGGGGCTGATGTCAACGCTAAGAACGAATACAGCGATACGACTTTAATGAAAGCAGCAACGTTTGGTCACACAAAAGCCGCTGAATTCCTCCTGGAACACGGGGCTGATGTCAACGCTAAAGCCGAGTACGGCTGGACAGCTTTAATGTCGGCAGCAATGTATGGTCACATAGAAGTCGCTGAACTTCTCCTGAAGCACGGAGCTGACATCAACGCTAAGGGCTATGAAGGCAAGACAGGTTTAATGTTGGCAGCAGAGGACGGACGTGCAGATGTCGCTGAAGTTCTCCTGAAGTACGGGGCTGACGTCAATGCTAAGAACTATTCCGACAAAACGGCTTTAATGTTGGCAGCAGATCGGGGCAAAACAGAAGTCGCTGAAGTACTCCTGAAGCACGGGGCTGACGTCAA
>JAFTBA010000163.1 GCA_017458545.1 Synergistaceae bacterium
AGTGTTGTGTAATCGATAGTCATTAAGTCAGCAGCACTCGGATTTGTCATTATGATTGTTGCTTTGGGCTTTTTGCTGTCCCATTCTTTGCGCAGAAGATACCCCCCTTAAACTATCTGCGGATTTAGTACTAAGAAAATATATTTTCTCTATTAATAATATTTATTTGAAGAATGATTAAATCCGGCTATGGAAAAATTAAAAATAATGCTTATTAAAAG
Organism: Synergistaceae bacterium; assembly: GCA_017458545.1. Lineage (GTDB taxonomy): Bacteria > Synergistota > Synergistia > Synergistales > Aminobacteriaceae > JAFUXM01. The sequence continues at coordinate 222 of JAFTBA010000163.1, forward strand.
GAGTATTAAGAAATGGCAACAAATACATTTGATAGGCCGTTAGTACTTGAGAAGGACGAGGATATTCAAAGGTTTTGGGAAGTAATGAACTTAGAGCCTAAACCTCTTTACATAGACCGAGATATTGAGATATTGAAGAGGGGATGAGGAGGTGTGAAAGATTATTAGAAAATATCCCCTTGCGTTAAGTAAGCTGATGATTAGGGTAGCAGGTGATATTAACATGCTAAATCACATTTTATCTTCATTTTTACGTGCTTATGCAGATAATGATACATAACCTTATTCTCCAGTAAAACGTACCCTCCTCCCAGTACCGTCAACCCCAAACTTCTTATCCAGCCCGTAATTATCCTTCGGTCTCGAAAAATACCCGTCCCTCACAGTCTCAGCCTCTCCCATCTTCAACAGTTCGCTGACCTTCACGAACTCATACCCCTCACCCTCAAGTATGTTCACTAACTCGCTCAGTAAATTCACCGTTCCTTTAGGCACCAGGTTCGCGTGAAACAGCAGTATACTTCCCGGCCCCGTCATCCCGGCAACCTTAACCGCAGATCTCCTCGCCCTCTTAACGTCCGAATTATTCCCTGCCTCAGCAGCTACGTCCCATTGTATTACCCTCATTCCCAGTTCCGAAAGCACCTTCAACGAACGCTCATTATTCCTCCCGTACGGCAGCCTGAAAAGCTCAGGCACTTCGGGTATATCATTAACCCCTGCTTCCTCCCTTAACAGTTCGTACTCAGACTGAGTCCATAAAACCTGCGCCCTTAATCCCTCTTCACTTAGCAGCGCACAATTACCGTGACTCCAATTATGATTGCCTATCTCGAAAATTCCTCCCTCACTCATTATCTGCTTTACCCTCCGCGAATGTGTCCTCATCCATTTGCCGCCCATGAATAACGTTGCAGGTATCTTGCGTTCACGCAGAAAATTTATTACGGCCATGTCGCAACCCGTTGTTACAGTGTCGAGTTCGCACATGTCAAACGTTAATGCTACGGCCTTAACTCCTTCAGCAAGTCTCACTCGCCGTATTACTCCCTCATTGTTTGTTAATGGCGCAAGCTCATGAAGGGGTTTGAGTCTTTCAGGAGGTGCTGAATTATTAGGGAATGCCTTACGCAAATCAAACGAGTCAGATTCCCAGCCCTCATTAGCAAAAGACGGTAATGCCGTCAAAATTAACAGCATCATCAGTATTATTACTCTCTTCAATTTAGGAAATCTCCTTTGCTTTTCAGGTTGACAATATATTATATTATTGCCCGACTGGAATTTTGAAGTATAATTTTTTGTCATCACTTGTATTTTTTTTTAATCCTATCATTTTACGAGGTGAATTAACATCATGCCGATACCCGGCACTCAGGAAATACGCAAACCATTGCTTGAGGCATTCAAAGGTGAGGCCCCTCACAGTTTTGCAATCAATGATTTTCTCGAATTAACTGCAGGATATTTCGGAGTGGCTCTCAATGACTTATCATCAGGAGATAAAAACATTCTCAAAACAAGAATATCTGAAGCTAAAAATGATCTCAAAAAAAATAACCTCATCTCCAATCCGTCTAAAAATACCTACATGATTACTAACGCAGGTTCTGAAGTCCTTGAAGATAATCCAGACATAATCACTGACGAATACCTCAGCTCACGAAATCATAAAGCCCTCGCTCAAGCAGACGCTTTAACCCTTGACCTTCCCGTTTCAGAACCGGAACACGATGAACTCATCGCTGCCGATTCAGAAACTATAACCGAAGAATTTGAACCGTCAGCAGAAGATTCAATGACTCAGGAAATCGGAAGCACTGAAGAAATTACTGAGACTGAGGAAATCGGAACAGAGTCTGATTTTTCGGATAAGGAATTTGACAATGCACCCGATGAACCCGTTGACGTTTACGCAGAAAATGAAGAGATTTACGAAGCTGATGACTCCGAACCTGATACCGGTAACATCATGGCCGAAGACAATTCTGATTCTGCTGTTGATGAACCTGAACCTGAGCACGAGCCTGAACCCTATACTCAGGAGGACGAATCTGAAAGCGTTAATGATTCGGGTTACGGGATTGATGAAGTAATCGCCAAACATAACTCAGCACTTGCGGAAGAACTTTTGACGAAAACAGCAGCATTACCCTCAGACAGATTTGAAATGCTCGTTATAGATCTGCTCTCGAAAATGGGATATTTCGCGTTCCGGACAGCAAGGTACACTACTGAATCATCGGGAAGCGATTTGATTCACGGCGTTATACTCGATAACAAAACTGGCGCAAATATTTACATTCAGGCGCGCAAGTTATCTCCCGAACGCACAATCGGACGCGCAGATATTCAGGATTTCGTAGGGGAATTATCTGACAAGGGCGGTAAAGGTATTTTCGCAACAACCGCTAATTTCTCGGAAAACGCAAAAATTTATGCCAACGATGAACGCATTATGCTCATTGACGGCGCAAGACTCACAAGTTTAATGATAGCCCATAACTTTTGCGTTAACGTCGAGAAAGTTTACGAAGTCAAAGCTATTGACACCGAGTCGTTCAGCGAATACGAAGAGTAAACCTGTAAAGTAAAAAAAATGAGAATATTTCTGTTGAGCATGGGCTGTGCCAAAAATACTGCCGACAGTGAACACTTAAAGGCACTTTTAGAATCCTGCGGCCATGAATTTGTTGATGACGCTGACGAAGCCGAATGCGCCGTGATTAACACCTGCGGTTTCATTCAGGACGCAGTTAAAGAAAATATTGACCTGATACTCGACCTTGAGGAGATGAAGACTGAGGGAAGGATTAAGACCCTCATAGTCGCAGGATGTCTGGTGAACCGTTATGAGAAAGAACTGAGAAAGGAATTTGCTGAGACCGTTGATTTTTTCGCAAGGTCTGAGGAATGGAACAAAATAACTGAATTTCTCGGCGGCCATTCAAACCTTAACTGCTCACCTGTTCCACTGAATACTAATTACTGGACACGTTACCTCAAAATCAGCGAGGGCTGTAACACTCATTGCTCCTACTGCGCAATCCCTATGATTCGCGGAAATCTCAGAAGCGTTCCTATGAAGCGCGTCATTGATGAGGCACGTATCATGTGTGCAGC
>JAFTBA010000164.1 GCA_017458545.1 Synergistaceae bacterium
CGGCAGTGATGATTCAAATACCTCTGACGGCTGCAGATAACATAAATTTTCAGCAATACAGGCTCGCCCTTAAAACACAACGGAAAAATATTCACGTCCTCATTCATCTGGTAATGCCATCTGGCAAGATTCATATGCGATGTGAAACAACCTGCTAATGCCGCATTACACAGCGGTGCCATTATAGTTGTATAGCCTGCTTTCAGGTAAACATTCGGCTCATACCCTGCCTCGTCAAAACACTGGGCTATTCTCCTTCCCATTCGCCCCAGCGGTGATACTATCAGGAACGGCAGTCTCGAAAAATCTTTCAGTTCAGCTCCCTCACTAAATGCTTTCTCCCTTAATCCATACATTTCTTCACCGTAATGTTTATACAGCAGTTTATCGGACACACAGAAATATACAGGATCATCATATGTTGCCCTGACATTAACTTTCAGTTTGCGCGTGTCAGAGTCAACCGTTACCGCAAAATCAACCTGGTTTTTCTGCACAAGCATCTCCGAATCATCACTGGTCTTGTCTATCAAATCTATCGTAACATTAGGATACTTCACCGAAAATTTCTTCAGCACATCAGGCAAATAATAATTAAACCGCGGCGAACTGGCACTTATAGTTATCTCACCGGTATCGCTCTGAAGCGTATCGGCTAAAACTGCCCTCAGATTAATCTCACTCTGATGTACCTGACGCGCAAATTTAAGAACTTCCCTTCCGGCATTAGTAAGCTGAAGCGCAGGGTATCTGTAAAATAATTTCGCACCGTAATAATCTTCAAGCCTCATTATGTGATTGCTTAATGTCTGCTGACTTATGTGAAGTTTCTGTGCTGTACGGGTTACATGCAAATCCTTAGCTGTTTCGGCAAAATAATATAAACTCTCAACTTCCATATTTTTAACGACCTCCGAATTTTTTATCGCTTATGTTATCATAACAGCTAATATTTGTGGATTGGACAAGTATTAACAGTTTTACATTGTGGAAACTGAAAAATATAATTTCATTAATTCACTCTTTAAGATAAATTTCATTTCATAACAAAGGGGTGTCATTATTTTTATGAGTCAAATGGCAATAGCTCTTATTATCCTCGCAATCACTATCATTCTCTTCATCTGGGAACCTGTCCCCATACTCGTTACCGCTATCGGTGCTTCAATCGCTTACGCTTACGCAGGAATTATACCAATTAAGGACATCTTCGCAGGTTACAACAGCACTACAATAGTCCTGCTCGCAGGTATGATGATCGTAGGTTCTTCGCTCTTTCACACAGGAGTAACAGACATCATAGGCGCGAAAATGGTCAGGCTCACAGGAAAAAGCGAACGCAACATAGTCCTTGCAACTTTAATCGTCTCATGCGTCCTCAGTTCAATCTGCTCCAACATCGGTGTCATGACTGCTATGGCTCCGCTGGTTACGGCCATGTGCATTTCAGCAGGCTGCGGACCTTCAAGGACTTTAATGGCTTTGCTTTTCGGAGCACAGTTCGGAGGATTCGTTACTCTCGTTGGCGTAGGCTCTAACGCTTCAGCTGCTAATGCTATGGCTGACTTAGGACTCACACCTTTCGGGTTCTTCGGTATTACTCCGTTCGGTGTAGGAGTGTGTGTTCTGGGTACTCTCTATTTCACGTTCATAGGAATGAAATTCATTCCCGATACAGGTTACATACCTGAGTTCGCAAAGGTCGAGAAGAAACCGTTTAACCCTAAGAAAGCTATGATTGCATGTATCACTATGGCCGCTGTCCTCGTCGTAATCGCTATGAGTCCTAAGAATATGCCCATGCACGTTGCCGCAGTAATAGGTTCGCTCGTCATTATGGGTACTAAGTGCATGACAGTACGTGAAGCCATTGACGCTGTCGATTGGAACTGTATGATGCTCGTAGGTTCATTGACAGCAATATCAACAGGCGTTAAAAATTCCGGCGCAGGTGATGCAGTAGCAGGCATAATCCTTCAGATACTCGGCGATAATCCCAGCACTTTCATGATTACTACTGTGATATTCCTCGCTGCTGCAATTCTGACGCAGGTTATGTCGAATATTCCTACGATAATGCTGTTTATGCCCATAGGAGTCTCAATCGCTAAGGCCATTAACGTAAGTCCTTACCCTATATGTATGATTATCACTCTTGCAGGCGCTGCATCTTATGCGACTCCTTTCGCAGCTCCTCAGAACATGATGACAGTAGGATGGACTAACTATAAGTTCACCGATTACCTGAAAATAGGATTACCCATGCTGCTTGTTACATGGCTGGTAATCATTGCTGTTATTCCGATTTATATGCCCTATTAGCTGCTTAACTGATATGTTTGATATGCACGTTCACACTTCTCCCGATGTTGTGCAGAGAAAATGCAGCGATATTGAACTTGCTGAAAGATTCAAATCTGCAGGATTTTCGGGGGCAGTCATAAAATGCCACTATGCTGACACGGCAGGAAGAGCCTCACTCCTCAATGAGAGTTACGCCGTGTCAGGCATGAAATTTTACGGCGGTATAGTCCTCAATAATTCTGCCGGAGGACTCAATCATTTTGCTGTCGAGGCAAGCGGCAAAATGGGAGGGCGTTATGTCTGGTTTCCCACTATGGACGCAAAACATTACATGAATCACAGGAAAACAGACTCATCTGACGGCATATATATTCTTGACGGCAACGGCAGCCTCAAACCCGAAGCACTTAAAATTTTGGAGACCGCAAAAAAATTCAACATGCTTGTAGGTACGGGACATATGAGTCCTGATGAAGGTATGTCATTGGTCAGAGCCAATGCGGAAAATAATATAGGCTGCAAAATGGTACTTACTCACGCGGATAATCCTGCTGATTTTTACACTGCCGAACAGCAGACCGAAGCAGTAAATCTGGGTGCTGTTGTTGAACACAGTTATTTCACCGTGTACTACAAACGCACACCTGTTGAACTGATAGCCGAACAAATACGCTCCGTAGGAACTGAGAATGTATTTCTCTCATCTGACTTAGGACAGCCCTCATCACCTTATCCCGATGAAGGGCTTAAACAGTTCAGGGAGTTAATACTGGCTCAGGGTTTCAGTGAAAGTGATACCCGTTTAATGTTTCAGGAGACTCCTGCAGCATTACTGGGAATATATTTTTGAGGGAGGAAGTTTTTTTATTATGTCATTCTCGTTAGGATTTATCGGTTTCGGTGAGGCCGCTTATAACATGGGCAAAGGTCTCAAAAATGAAGGTCTCGAAGACATCAAAGCATATGATGTCGTTATGGACAAGGAAGGCCCTATGCGTGATACTGTCCTCAAACGCTGTGAGGACGCTAAAATCAAAGCAGTATTTTCAACAAAAGAACTCGTTGAGAACAGCGACATCGTTGTTATAGCAGTACCCGCAAGATTTACCGCTTCAACAGCTGACGGCTTAAAGCCTTTCGCAAAAGCAGGTCAGTTATTCGCAGATGTAACGACAGCCTTACCCCCTATCAAAGAGGCTCAGGCAAAATCATTCGCAGAACTCGGAGCCGAATACATCGACTCGGCCATGCTCGGCTCACTCATGGCACTCGGCCACAAAGTTCCCATTCTCGCTTCAGGCAAAGGCTGCAAGAGATGGCACGACACTATGACTCCGTTCAACATGAAAATTTCCCTCGTCAATCCCGATGACCCCGACAACACTAAAGCAGGTGAAGCCTCAAAAATTAAGCTGGTCCGCTCAGTGTTCATGAAGGGCATTGAGGGGTTAATAGTTGAGACGCTTTTGTTTGCGAGGAAGTGCGGAGTTGAAGACTATATACTGTCGTCAATCTCCAATTCAATGAACCGCGACAAGTTCGAGGATATTGCGCTGAGAATGGCAGGGGCAGATCTTATCCATTCTGAACGCAGGAGTTTTGAAGTAGGCGAGTCTATGGAACTCATGAAGGAAGTAGGCGTTGAGCCTTTAATGGCAATGGGGACTAAAGAACGTCTCGCACGCACTGCGGCATTAGGTCTCAATGAGGAGTTACACGGAATAGTTCCCAAAGAGTTCGATAAGATTTACGCACTCTGGGAGGAAAAGAAATACAGCTAGAAATATCAGGACGGGTGAATAATGAGGTTCAAGTATGTACGCATACAGGGCCGTGAGCTTGCGGAGAATACCATGTATGCAAAGGGTATATTTAGTATGTGCTGGGCGCTGATTCAGAATGACGTTATGAACGAAGAAGACGCAGATTTATTCCGTGAGATTGATTTATGGTTCTCGGAGATTCTTCCCTGGCCTCCTCAGTGTCAGCGTCAGGAGAATGTAGTATGTTTCTTCAAGACTGAGAACACTCACGAAATGATGAAACTGATTACACCGGCCATGAAACTGCTTGAGAAATATAATCACCCTTTCTATGTCGTTTATACGAACACACCAGGCGAAATTCTGTACGAAGATGAGTTTCAAGTTGTCGTTAAGGCAGGCGAAGAACTTAAAATCGAGAAGGTTCAGCCTGCTTGGGGCAACTATAACAAATAAATTCAGGAGGTTTCATTCATCATGAAAAAAGTTTTAGCGTTCACTCTCGTTTTGGTTATGGCTCTTTCGGGAGTCTCATTTGCAGCTGAATGGCCGACAGGTACTGTTAATGTCGTACTGCCTTACGGTGCAGGCGGTGACACTGATACTTACTGCCGTCAGTTGTTTCAGCGCGTCAGCAAGATAACAGGTCAGACGTTCGTAATCATTAATCAGCAGGGCGGTTCGGGAATAGTTGCCGCTATGGACGTTATGAACAAGCCTAATGACGGTTATACGCTGCTGTTCAACCACACAGGCGCGGCACTGGTTCAGGAAGCTACGGGAATGGTTGACTTCTCGTACACTAAGGATTTTGAGAACTGCTGCACTGTTGCTATTGATGAGACGTATTCACTTGTTGCTATTTCACCCGAAGGCGAGTTCAAACAGTATAGCAAAGGCTGGAAATCACTTGCCGACATGATAGCTTACGCAAAGGAGAATCCCGGCAAGGTGCGTTACTCAACAGTTTTCGGTTCAACAACGGAGTACGTAGGGACAATGCTTGAGCGTCAGGCAGGAGTTGAGTTCGACAACATCAACGTCGGTACATCAGGCGGTGAGAGAATGGCAGCCATGTTAGGCGGACAGGTAGATATTCTTGCGGCCAACTACATGCAGGTCAAAGACTACATCGAGAAGGGTGATTTGATTTGCCTTGCGGTTATGTCAAAGCAGAGAGTTCCGGGAATAGATTATCCTACGTTCACCGAACTGGGCTATGACAAAGTAGTTACGGCCAAGAAGTATGAGGTTAAATTCCCCAAAGGCACCGACAAAGCCATCGTTGATAAGCTCGCAGGGATATGCAAACAGATAGTACTTGAGGATAAGAGCTATGCCGATGTCCTGAAGGTATATTTTGCACAGCCTCTTTACCGCGATGCAGAACAGATGAACAAGGAAGACCCTGAAGAAGTCAAAGAGCTTACAGAGGGATTAGCAGCCGAGTAATTCTGGAACAAAGAAAATTCCGCCTGTGATTAAGGGAAGTTGCGGGCGGATTTTTGTTACAAGGAGGGAGAAATTTTCATGACCAACAAAACACGTGATATTTTGTGCTCAATCATAGTGCTTGCGTTCGGAGCAGCTATGATTTATTTCGTTAAGGACGTCAGAAAGGTTATACGTACCGATGTAGGTTCTGCGTTTGTTCCGACATTAATAGGCTGTTGCATTGTCGTAACAGGTGCGTCAAAACTCCTTTATTCAATCTTCACGGGCCTCAAAGAGGAGAACAAAAAAATTGTTTTCGATCAGGATTTTTTCGGCGGTATAGGAACTATTGTTTTAATGGTGCTGTATATGCTTGCGTTCCAGCCTGTAGGGTTTGTTGTCGCCAGCGCAGTGTATTTGTTCCTTCAAATGCTTCTGTTAAGCGACAAAACTAACAGAAAAATTATCTTATTTGCCGCTGTCGCAGTGCTGTTACCCTTAGCGGTTGATGCGCTGTTCGTATTCGTAATCAAAATGCCTCTTCCTGTGGGCATTTTCGGATTCTAAGGGAGGTGCATTGTTCATGATAACAGCAGCATTAGCCAACGTGTTAAACCCTGTGTGCCTGTTCCTGATCTGGGTAGGTACGGTAATCGGTATAATCTTCGGTTCAGTTCCCGGCCTCAGCGCAACAATGGCTGTAGTTCTTTTCCTTCCGATGACGTTCAGTCTTGAGGCAACGAGAGGTATAGCACTTCTTGTAGGCTTGTACATGGGAGGAATTTCGGGGGGCTTAATCTCGGCAATACTCCTCAAAATTCCCGGTACTCCGTCATCAATTTCAACAGTATTTGACGGCGGCCCAATGGCTGACAAAGGTGAGGCAGGACGCGCTTTAGGAGTCGGCATTCTGTACTCATTCATAGGATCAATACTCGGTATACTGGCATTGATGTTCATCAGCCCTATGCTTGCTAAAGTCTGCTTGCTTTTCGGTCCTGCCGAATATTTCTCGGTAGCTGTCTTCTCGCTCACTATCATAGCTGCCTTGTCGGGCAAAGACCTGTTAAACGGACTCATTGCAGGCTTAACGGGACTTGCTCTCTCAATGATAGGTATGGCACCTATAGATACAAAGGTGCGCTATACGTTCGGGAACTATCAGCTGCTCAACGGCCTTGATATAACGGTGCTGTTAATCGGAGTTTTTGCGGTTACGGATATAATTCTTGCCGGTTTCGGACGAAGGACATTATCGCAGAGGCTTGAACAGAAAAAGTATCAGCTTAAAGGCTACGGAATATCACTTCTTGAGTTTACTAAGCAGATACCTAATGCTATAATATCGTCAGTTATTGGAATCGTAATCGGCATTCTTCCCGGTATAGGCGGTTCAACAGCAGGATTACTTGCTTACACAGCGGAGAAGTCGCGTTCGAAATACCCGGAGAAATTCGGTACTGGGATAATTGACGGAATTATAGCCTCCGAGTCATCGAACAACGCTGTAATAGGCGGATCACTTGTCCCGTTGCTGTGTATGGGGATACCTGGAAACACTGTTGCAGCTGTATTTTTGGGTGGATTGTTGGTTCACGGAATTAATCCGGGACCGTTGATTTTTGACAAGAGCGGTGTATATGTTTACGGCATATATTTTGCGTTAATCGTCGCGAGCGTTTTCATGTTAATTTTTGAGCGGTTGGGACTTCGGGTTTTCGCAAAATTGCTCGATATTCCAAAACACATACTTTTGCCGATAATCATGGTTATGTGCTGTGTAGGTGCATACTCAAGCAACAGCAGAGTCTTTGATGTTCAGTGCGTGTTGTTCTTTGCTTTACTCGGCTTCCTGTTTAAGTGCTTTAAGATTCCTTCTACTCCGTTGATAATAGGATTCATCTTGGGCACAATGTTCGAGGAAAATCTCAGAATGGCACTTCAGGCTTCACACGGTAACTGGATGATATTTGTTGAACGTCCTATATCGCTGGCATTTTTAGTGGTGGCGGTAGTGTTCTGTACGTACACTGTCATAAGCAACCTGAGAGGCCGTAAAAAAGCTGAAGATGAGGGCAAAGAGTTCCATGAACCTGAAGAAGGCGAACTCTAAGCGATGTATCAAATACTCATAAAGAATGGAACTGTTGCGGACCCTGCTAACAGCCTTCATGGGTCTTTTGATGTAGCTGTTGAAGACGGTAAAATCTCAGCGGTTTCATCTGAAATTGGTGCACCTGCAGTTAGTATTGTTGACGCTTCCGGGTGTATTGTAGTGCCGGGACTGATAGATCATCATGCTCACGTTTACCCTCTGGCAAAGATCGGTATACCTGCAGAGTCGGTATGCTTTTCGTCGGGAGTAACTACAGTTGTTGATGCAGGCAGTACAGGAGCAAAAACGTTCCGAAAGTACAAAGGGTTCATTGAGACCGCAAAGCTGACAGTCAAGGCATATATCAATGTATGCTCAACAGGGTTAGATTCACTTCCTGTTGAGGTAGAGGATGTTGACCCTTCGCACTATGATGAAGGGGCAATGCGTGAGCTTGTCGAGGAGGAAGGGAATAAATTACTCGGCCTTAAACTCCGGACAAGCAAGGAAATCGTAAAGGATATGGGTTACGAGCCTTTAAGGCAGACGGTGAGACTTGCGGAAAAATTAGGGCTTTCTGTAATGGTACACTGCACTAACCCTCCTGCTGAGATGTCCGAACTTGTTGAATGTCTCCGTGAAGGGGACGTTATGACTCACATGTACATGAACAAGGGAAGCACTATACTTGATTCATCGGGTCATGTGAAAAAAGCCGTAACAAATGCCAGGAAGCGCGGAGTGATATTTGAGGCATCAGACGCTAGAGCGCATTTCGGTTTTGATGTAAGCGAACTTGCAATACAAGCAGGTTTTTACCCTGATATTATTGCTACCGACATCACTAAACTCAGCATGTATTTGCGTCCTACGGCGTTTAGTATGGCTAATCAGCTCGCTAAGTATTCAATGCTTGGTATTCAGGAAGATGAACTCTTCAGACGCTGCACTATAAATCCTGCAAGACACATGAAAATTGACGGCAGTGCAGGGAGTTTAACTGTTGGTTATCCTGCAGACATTGCTGTGTTCAGGAAAGAGGAACGCAACATAATTTTCGGAGACAGAGCGGATTCAAGTGCACAGCTGCGCGAAGGTAAATGTATTTACCGTCCTTTAATGACCGTGAAGAACGGCGAAGTTGTTTACAGGGACATAGCGTTCTGAGAAACAGAGAAAAGAGGCAGACCGTAAATCATTTACAGTCTGCCCAAATTTAGTACTCACCGCAATTCACACAATAATTATGCGTCATAAACCTCATCAATAATTTCAAATTCTTTCGCTTCAAGAGTCTTGTAAACCCAATCGCGGTTGATAGTTCCCTGACGTGTTTTTTCAAGTTTGCCTTCATCGGCTGCCTGGAATTTCTTTGCGTCCTCGAGTACTCTTGCTGCGTCTTTTCTCGGAATCACTATAACGCCGTCAGGGTCTGCAAGAATAATATCGCCAGGGTTAACGCTTATACCTCCGCATGAAATCGGTACATTAAGTTCGCCGGGACCTTCCTTGTAAGGGCCGCCGGGTGTTGTGCCTGTGCAGTAAACAGGGAAGTCCCATTTTCCAATCTCGTCAATGTCCCTGATAGGGCCGTCAAGAATAATTCCTGCGATTTTCTTCTGAAGGTAGAGATAAGCCATCATTACTTCACCCATTAAAGAGCGCGTTGAGTCTTCTTCGTTTGAAACAACAAGAACATCACCCTCATTGCAGAAATTGAGTGCTGCGTGAAGAGCAAGGTTGTCTCCTGCTCGGCATTTAACAGTGAAAGCAGGACCGGCCATCATCTGAGCTTTAGGTTTGCTGACCAGGTGAATACGGGGGTTCATAGCTGAACTTCTGCCCATAACGTCCGCTGTATTTGAGGCGGGAATTTTCTTGAACTCTTCAACAATAGCTGGATCAGGCATGTTGCGTTTGAGATAGATTCTCTTTCCGACTGACATGATATTTTCTCCTTTGCATGTAATTATTTCGTGAACAGCATGAATATTAATACATAACCATCACTAACACAAACAGTGATAATTTTACTTTCAGACAATAATTTTTTGTGATTTTCAAGCAGGAATGCAATATGTCAGTTTATAACAGTAAAAAGTGAGTAGTATGTTAATTTTTCGCGTATAATTTTAACGACATTAGCAAGAAGTCTACAACTTGCATAAGTAGTGATCTTCTTACCAGTGATGTTAAAGAAAGGAAAATTTTTGTATGAATAAGTTTCTTGTATTCATTATGTTGTTCGTTATGTGCCTTCCGTGCAATGCTGCCGGTAAAGTTCCTGCGGTATGCAATAACGGAACGTTCAACGGTGTCTTATCTTCCGATAATGTCATCGACTGGCTCGGCGTTCCTTATGCTAAACCTCCTGTAGGTTCCCTCAGATGGAAAGCACCTGAAGCTCCTGAACAAACCACACAGACTTTTGAAGCTGATACCTTTGCGCCAATTCCGTTACAGAAAGTTATTGAGACCGAATCTACTGCGCTCCTGCCTCAGGCTGAGGACTGCTTATACCTCAATGTCTGGAAGGTCAGCGATGATTCTGCTGCTTCACGTCCTGTTATGGTATGGGTTCACGGCGGCTCATTCAGATATAACGGTACTGCAAGACCTGAATGGAGCGGTCGTCAGTTAGCCGCTGATAATCCTGACATTATCGTCGTCTCTGTCGGTTACAGACTTGGCATTATGGGCTTCATCGATTTCTCTGAAGTAAGCGGCGGCGAAAATTTCGCACAAAGCGGAAATTTAGGGATACTTGACGTTTTGCAGAGTCTCAAATGGCTGAAAGATAATATAGCTGCTTTCGGCGGAGACCCTAACAATATCACTGTGTTCAGTCACTCATCAGGAGCGGCTTTAGTTTCACTGTTAATGACCATACCTGAAGCTCAGGGACTGTTCCAGAGGGCTATACTCGAGAGCGGTTCAGTTGCAATGTCAATGGCTAAAAAGAGCACAGCAGAGGACGCTACACAGCTTGCCAAACAACTCCTTAAACTGACTGGTACAACAGATATGGCAGGGTTAATGGCTCTCAGTTCAAAAGACCTTCAGAACGCTTCTGCAAAACTTGACGGCGCACTGAATTTCCCGGAACGGGACGGAGTAGTTTTATCTGAGGACGTTTACGCAGCTTTTGCGGCTAACGCTAAGAACTATGACGTTCTCATAGGCTCTAATGCTGATGAAGTTCGTTATTTCTTAGGCGCTATAGGCAGTCTTGATGTATACGCTAATTACTTAAATTCAGCTTATGAACAGCTCATCAGCGCTATGAGCAAAATACCTGACTACGGCGAAGCAATGGTTCAGTCTGCAAAAGACTTCATAACTCTTCAGGGTGATGTTGCACCTGTCTGGGCATATACTGAATTTCTGAACGAACTGCTGTTCAGAGTACCGGCTATACAAATGGCTTCATCACATTCAGGAACAGGCAGAACATACATGTATTACTGGAACATTCCAACAGCTGAACCGCTTTTGGCTTGTCATGAAGTAGAGCTTCCGTTCATTTTTAACATTCCCAGCATATTAATACCTGCTGAATTTCTTAGCACTGAACAGGGGCAGGGCATACGCACTCTCGCTCAAAGTATATGGGTTGATTTCGCTAAGGACGGAGTGATTAACGGTATGGCTGAATATACATCCTCTGACCGCACTACAATGATTATCAGTCCTGATGCAACTCCCGTAAACGCAGTAAATGATCCGTTAAGTGAGCAGAGACAGTTAATTACGACTTTACTCGCACTTAATTTTTCAGGGCGCGACGTTATTAATCTTGTGAGTGC
>JAFTBA010000026.1 GCA_017458545.1 Synergistaceae bacterium
GTACATGGCACTCGGTTTAATACTCACATCACTCACTGCATGGCTGACGGTAGCAACTCCTTCAATGTTAAAGTTCTTCTACACATCACGAGTACCGTTAATCATTGCTGCAGTTGCTGAAATAGGATTGGTATGGTATCTCAGCGCTTCAATCATGAAACTTTCGGCTTCAACTGCATTGAGTCTGTTCTGTGTTTACAGTGTCCTTAACGGTATAACATGCTCAAGCGTACTGTTGATTTACACTACAGAGAGTGTTTACGCTGCATTTTTGTCAACAGCGGGGATGTTTGGAGCTATGAGTTTGTATGCACTGTATACGAAGAGGGATTTAACGAGTTGGGGTAGTTTTCTTCAGATGGGATTAATCGGACTGATAATAGCAATGGTAATTAATATCTTTGTTGGTTCGTCAACAGCAGAAATTTGCATCAGTGTAATCGGAATAATAATCTTCATGGGATTAACGGCATATGATACTGCGAAGATTAAGGCACTTTCTGATAGTTTCGGAATGAATGACGATGAGGCCGTTGGGAAAGTTGCTGTGATAGGTGCGCTTGCGCTGTACTTGGACTTCATTAATCTGTTCCTGTACCTGATAAGACTTTTCGGGAAAAGAAGAGACTGATTAAGTTATGATAAAATAAGTCTAATTAGGGAGATAGCATGACCCCTAACGTTGTAAAACCTAACCGTTAAACAGCAGGATAGTTTTTACAATCCAGACATGCAGCGGCGATGAACAACGGCAATATGTCAATGACTGAGCCGTTGTTTTGTATTTCAGCAAATTTTTATTTTACAATCTGGTACAATCCTCTCATCAAAATTTCACACAGGAGGCAGTATCATGAAAATTAAACAGGGCGGAACAGTCTCAAAACTCCTCTCAGAAGTCGAAATCCCCAGAATGTTCCGCGTCAAACAGAAATTCCCACGTCAGGTAATAAACCCTTCAGACATTCCCAAAGTAATCAACTCCGAATTATCGCGTGAACCCTTCATCAGCAAAATCAAAAAGGGTATGCAAATCGCAATTACCGCAGGCAGCCGAGGTATTGCTAACGTCGCATTAATCACTAAATCAATAGCCGACTTCATTAAATCACGCGGTGCAATTCCCTTCATAGTTCCTGCAATGGGCAGTCACGGCGGTGCTACTCCTGAAGGCCAGCTTGAAGTCCTTGAAGGCTACGGCATAACCCCTTCGTCAATGGGCTGTGAAATCCGTTCAAGTATGGAGGTCGTTAATCTCGGAGTTTCATCAACAGGTCAGAACGTTTACATTGACCGCAATGCTTATGAGTCTGACGGAATAATCATCTCCTGCCGTCTTAAACCTCACAACGCTTTCAGGGGTAAATACGAGTCAGGCCCATGCAAAATGATGGCTGTTGGTCTAGGTAAACAGAAAGGTGCTGAACAGGTTCACAGCGCAGGTATGGCTCACATTGCCGAAAATATCCCCTCAATCGCTGGCGTTATCATCGAAAAAGCTCCTATACTTTTCGCACTCCCCTCAATCGAAAACGCTTATGATGAAACCTGCAGGCTTGAAGCAATAGACGGTCCCGATATACTTGCACGTGAACCGGAACTGTTAAAATTTGCGTTCACTCAGATGCCTAAAATTATTGCAGGTGAATGCGATGTTCTTGTTGTTGACGAAACTGGCAAGAATTACAGCGGTACAGGCGTTGACCCTAACATAACAGGTACGTTTTCAACTGAGTATGCAACGGGAGGCGTTAAGGTTCAGCGTACATGTTTTCTGAGACTGAGCGATGAGAGTCACGGCAATGCTCTCGGTGTAGGACTCGCTAACGTAATAACTAAACGTTTCTACGAGTCCATTGACCCGGAAAAAATGTACCCTAACTGTATAACTTCAACCGTCCTTGCGAGCGCACGTATACCCTGCGTTGTTGCGACCGACAAAGAAGCGTTGCAGATGTGCATTCGGACGTGTACAGGTATCGACAAAAAAAGAGTGAGAATAATCCGCATACCTAACAGCCTTCATATCGGTAACATAATGATGAGTGAGGCATACTATGATGATGTCGTTTCAGGTAAATGGGAAGGATTAACCGCTTTGTCGAAACCTGAAGAATTAATGTTTGACGATGAAGGGAGGCTCATTACTCCGATAGTGTAAAAAAAATCCCCGCAGTCACGAAAAGCTGCGGGGATTCGTTCCTAAAGTTATTGCGCTTTTCTTATAACAGCAGGTGCCGAGATCATCAGGCAGAAACAGAATACTGAAAATACGCCGTTACAGCCGCTGCTCGCTCCGCCAACTCCAGGATTATCATAGTAAGGCTCAGGCTCAGGCTCAAGGTCAGAAGCTCCCGTGATTGTTGCAGTTACACACACCAGCTCAGAGTCATCGTGATTCGTATCACCTATGACCTTGCTCCAAACGTAGTATGTCCCTGCACCTGTAGCTGTCGGAAGCTCTGAACTGTAGCTAACAGGTTCTGTAACCTCATCTTCGCCGAGCGCATACAATATTATTTTCCCGCCCTCGTATGCTCCGTCTTCATTCACTAGAACTTTAGCTGTTCCGTCATATATATTCTGTTTTGCTGACGGAACTGACGTGAACCTCGCAGGAGCTTTCACGTTCACTGTGATTTCTGCCCAGTCGGAATATATATTGCCGCTCCTGACACGCACATAGTATGAGCCTGTCTTCGTGAACGAAACATTCCCGGCTTCGTCAATCGTCATACCGTCCGCATCGTCCCTCTTCTCCCACGAATACTCATATAGCTCTTCGCGCCCTGTACTGTCGTAAACCTCAACGTGAAGTTTACCATCACCCTCAATGTTCTCATCAGTACTCAATCCGCCAACGTAGCTGCCGGTTATGATAAATGTTGTGTCCTCATCAGCAATACCCTCACGCATAATCACTTCATCGCGGTCAACGTAATCACCCGCAAGGGCTTCAGCAGAAATTTCAGCCCAGTCAGAATAAATTTTCCCTGTTCCGCTCGTTACTCGGACATGATATTTCCCGGGTCTCGTGAATGACACCATGCCTTCAGGCGTTAAAGTTATACCCCTGATTTCCCTCTTGTCCCAAAGATACGTTCCCTCTATCTCCTTGCCTGTGCTGTCATAAACACTTACCTCAAGTTTACCGTCGCCTTCAATACTGTCTGCTGATGTGTTCACAACTCCCTTATAGCTCCCGTTGACCTCGTAAGTTACTTCCTCCTCTGCAACTTCTATCCTCAGTACAGCCGTTGAAGTCAAATCCTCATTCTTCGTGTACGATTTCGCTCCGTATGA
>JAFTBA010000165.1 GCA_017458545.1 Synergistaceae bacterium
GGAATACCTATCCACGCTTCGCCCTCAGTGAACCCTGCATTATGTCCCGAACTCCACTGCATAGGAGTCCGTCCGTTGTCGCGCGATTTCGATGCTAACACTTTGAGAGCATCCGACTCACTGACACCGCTGCGCCTCATGATTTCGTAGTAGTTGAGAGATTCAACGTCCTTATAGTCCTTAATCTTAGCGAAATGAGCGTTAGTCATTCCGAGTTCCTCACCCTGATAAATATACGGCGTTCCCCTCAGCATATGAATGAACGTTGCGAGCATTTTCGCCGACTCTTTCAGGTAATGCCCCTCGTCCCCGAAACGTGAGACAACTCTGGGCTGGTCATGATTGCACCAGAATAACGCCTGCCAGCTCCCTGCCTTTGACATTCCTTCCTGCCAAGTCTCAAAAATCTTCCTCAGCCCGTTAAGGTCAGGACGCATTAACGTCCACTTGTCGCCGTCCTTATAGTCAACTTTCAGATGATGGAAATTGAAACACATAGACAGCTCATGAGACTCAGGCGATGAATAGCGTATGCACTGATCCAGAGTTGTTGAAGCCATTTCACCGACCGTAATCATATCCCCTATCCCGGTGTCCCTCACTAATTCCTGAATGTACTCGTGAATATGCGGGCCGTCCTTGCAGAAAGCTACTCCCTTTCCTGAAGGCAATGACGTTAGATTAGCAGGTTTCGAGATGAGATTGAGAACGTCAAAACGGAAACCCTTAACGCCTTTAGCTTTCCAGAAACGCACAACGTCTTTGAGTTCTTCTCGGACTTTGGGATTATCCCAGTTCAAATCGGGCTGTTTAGGGTCGAACAGATGAAGATACCATTTGCCGAGTGAAGGTACGTATTCCCATGCTGAACCGCCGAATGCTGATGTCCATTCCGTAGGGGCATTATCCCCGTTACCGTCCCTGAAAATGTAGTAGTTAATATATTCGGGGTCTCCTGCCAATGCTTTTTTGAACCATTCGTGTTCGTCCGATGTGTGATTGAATACCATGTCGAACATAAATCCGAGTCCCAGTGCATCAGCTTCAGCAATCATTTTCTCGCAGTCGTCCATAGTTCCGAACATAGGGTTGACATTCCTGTAATCCGAAACATCGTAACCGTTATCAGCCATAGGAGAACAGAAAAACGGAGTTACCCAAATGTATTTGACACCGAGCGATTTTATGTAGGGCAGTTTTGAACGTATGCCGTTAATGTCTCCTATACCGTCCCCGTTCGAGTCGCTGAAGGATTTTATGTATATCTGGTAAACGGTACTGCTCTTGAATTTGTCCTGCATAATTTTTTTTCACTCCTTAAATTACTCAGCGTGAGCTATAATGTTTTCAGCGGCCTTAACATCAATTCCAACGTCAAACCTGAATGACTCATAACCTGAATCATTAGTGATAACCATGACAGTAGTTACGGGATGTCCTGCGGCTTTAATCTTGTCGATGTCGAAGGTGATTAGTTCCTGACCTGCCTTAACCCTGTCGCCCTCCTCAACATGAATTGTAAACCCGTCGCCGTTCATAGCAACAGTATCAAGACCTATGTGCAGTAAAATTTCGAGTCCGTTATCCATGATGAGACCTATTGCGTGATTACTGCCCTCCATAGTCTGTTCGACAACAGCGTCAACGGGTGAAAGCAAAATGTTATCCGTCGGCATAATCGCTATACCGTCACCCAAAACTCTTTCGGCAAATGTAGCGTCAGCCACATCAGTAATCGCTATAGTTTTTCCCGTTAAGAACGCCATGAAATCAACGGGTGAATGTTCTTCTCTTGCTTTCTCAACAGCTTCTTCCTTCATGGCCTCGTCAGCAGCTTCCTTGTCAATGCCCTTACGCTTTCCCATCATATATGTTAATGCGAAAGGTACTGCTACTGCTACGGCCATGCAAATTGCGAACCAAGCTATTGATCCCGGTTTTATCGAGAGAATACCGGGAAGACCTCCTACACCTATTGCACTGGCGGTAACGCTCATTGCAGTGCTGATTATTCCTGCAACACATGAGCCTGTCATACCGCAGATGAACGGGAACACGTACTTTAAGTTTACGCCGAACATAGCAGGTTCGGTAACACCCAAGTAACATGATATACATGAAGGAATGTTAAGCTCTTTAGCTTTTGCGCTGCGCCTCTGTAAGAAAATCATTCCAAGTACTGCGCTGCCCTGAGCTATATTTGACAGGGCTATCATAGGCCATAACATAGTGCCTCCGAAATCGGCAATTAACTGAATGTCAATAGCATTGCTCATGTGATGGAGTCCTGTTATGACCAGAGGAGCGTAGAAGAAACCGAATATTGCTCCGAAGATTACGCGGTATGAGCCTGATATTCCTGCGTAAACAGCTGCCGAAATCCATGATGCTATTCTCCATCCTATAGGCCCTAAAACGAAATGAGCAGCCATTACTGCGAAGAGTAAACTGAAGAACGGTACTAATATCATTTGAACGACCTGCGGAATAATTTTCTTGAAGAATCGTTCGAGGTAAGCAAGAGTGAAAGCGGCTAACATTGCAGGTAATACCTGAGCCTGATAACCAATCATATTTACTTTGATGAAGCCGAAGTTCCATTGATTGATTGTGCCGTTAGCGAGAGCTCCTGCGACTGCGTAAGCGTTAGTGAGCTGGGAAGATACCAATGTGAGTCCTAAAATGAGTCCGAGCATTTCAGTACCGCCCATTTTGCGCATGATGGTCCAGCAAATTCCGACGGGTATACCTACATGGAAGACAGCCTCACCGAGTAACCATAAGAAATGGTCAACGCCTGCCCAAAACTGGCTCTGACTTACGAGAGTAGCACCGTTGAAAATTTCCATGCTGTCGATGACGTTACGGAAGCCGAGAATGAGACCTCCGACGACTATGGCAGGGATTAAGGGAGCGAATATCTCAGCGATTGAGGTCATAAGACGCTGAAGGATATTCTGATTTTGTTTTGAGATGCTTTTGACTTCTGACTTAGAGACTCCCGAAACACCTGAAACTTCTGTGAAGTCCTTATAGAAGTCAGCGACCTCGTTACCGATAATGACCTGAAACTGACCTGCCTGAGTGAAAGTGCCTTTGACTGAGGGGATAGACTCAATGCGTTTGATGTCTGCATTTTTTGGGTCAGTTAGGACGAAGCGCATACGTGTGATACAGTGCGAGACAGCGGTAATGTTATCTTTACCGCCGATAGCGGCTAAGAGTTCCTTAGCGTCAGACAAGAATTTGCCCATGAATGAAACCTCCATAATAGAACTTTCGGGGATAATGTAAGTGAGAAAATTATAGCGTAAAGGGAGTAATTTTTGCTTAATTCAGACTGAGAGATTCCAAAAATTTTCCCGTGTTAGTCAATTTTCCTGTATCAGAGTCATACATACAAGTCATGCTCATTTTTTTACATCTCCCCTATCAACAACTATCTCATAGCCTGTCTTAAGCATTCTGTTACTGAGGCATTCACGGCACTGCGCTGACTCCTCACCGGTGCAAATCTTATTGTCGTAAAGCTCGTATTTCTTCCTCACTTTAACGGGCGATAAGTTCGGCATCACTACATTAGCTCCCGACATTATGCCCTTCTCGCGCCCTAAAGGGTCAACCGTCCCCAGTGCTGTTGTCGAGGGCAGCAGGA
>JAFTBA010000003.1 GCA_017458545.1 Synergistaceae bacterium
TCAGCGTGTAAGTCAGCCCAGCGAGATGTTGAGGACGAAAACGAAGAGATTAAGGCAGCACAGAGATTATTAAACTTAATGAAAGGAAAATAAGCAATGTCGGATGTTAAAGAGATTTTAGAGCAGTACGGTCAGGCGTTCGAGGAATACAAGAAAACCAATGATGCCCGTTATGAGGAATTGAAGAATGGAACGGGCAAAGCCGCCGAGCTTGAGGGGAAGCTGTCGAGAATTGAAGAAACCCTTTCGGCAAAAGAAAAACAGATCAGCGATATAGAAGCGAAAATGAACCGTCCCAGTTTGACGGGCACACCCTCCGAAGACCCCGTGAAGGCTGAACACAAGAAAGCGTTTGACGCATTCCTGCGTAAAGGTATCGAATCAGGGCTTGCCGACCTGCAGAAAAAAGCCGTTCAGGTTGGCGTTGATGCAGACGGAGGATATGCCGTTCCCGAAGAAATGAGCCGCGAAATTTACAAGATGATTGACGCTGACAGCCCTATGCGTGAGGTTTGCGGTGTCCGTCTCGTAGGGACAGAGGACATCAAGCAGTTAGTCGATGTAGGAGGAGTAACAACGGGCTGGGTAGCGGAAACAGCAGCGAGACCCGCGACAAATTCCCCCCAGTTGGCACAGGTAACACCGACATTCGGGGAAATTTACGCGATGCCTGCCGCAACGCAGAAAGCGATTGACGATGTATTTTTCGATGTTGAGGGCTGGCTTGTGGACAGCGTATCCAGTAAGTTTGCGAAGGAAGAAAACGCCGCATTTACAACGGGAGACGGCACGAACAAGCCGAAAGGGATATTAGCCGCAACAATGGCGAAAACAGCAGATGATACCCGTGCGTTCGGAACATTCCAGTACTTGGAGACAGGAGTAGCCGCCGGAATGCCTGCAACGAATCCTGCCGACCTTCTCATCGACCTCATAACCGCGCTGAAGAGCCGTTACTACAGAAATGCGCGTTTCATGATGAACCGTCAGACACTCGCAACAATCAGGAAGTGGAAAGACAGTCAGAACAATTACCTCTGGCAGCCCGGACTTCAGAGCGGCGAACCCAATTCAATATTGGGCTTCCCCTATACCTACAATGACGACATGCCCGGCATCGGGGCTAATGCGCTTTGCGTGGCGTTCGGAGATTTCCGCGAGGCATACATAATCCTTGACCGCACAGGTATACGCCTCTTACGAGACCCCTACACCAACAAACCCTATGTGAATTTCTATATCACAAAACGCGTAGGAAGCATGATCCTCAACACAGAGGCTTTGAAATTCATCAAGTGCGAAGTTTGAGAACGTCTTTCAAGTTAATGCCCTGTAGCTGAACAGTCAGCACGGGGCATTTTTGTTAGGGTATTTTAGGGTAGTACAGGGTAGATGTGAAAAATCTTATCTTGATTGAATACATGCCGGGTAGCTCAAAGGTGGAGCGGCAATAAGCAGGTTGCGGGTTCGAGTCCTGTTCCCGGCGAAAAAACTTTAGGGGGTGATTGAGGGTTGGCAATCTCAAAAGTCATATACGGAAATACAACACTGTTAGACCTGACAGGCGACACAGTAACAGCAAGCACTTTATCATACGGCATAACGGCGCACGGTGCAGACGGTGAACCGATAACGGGGACGAATACGGGAGGGACTGACACATCGGACGCTACAGCGACAGCAGGCGAAATCCTCGCAGGAAGCACGGCGTATGTGAACGGCGAAAAACTGACTGGAACAATGCCGGACAGAGGCGCGGTATCAGGAACAATAGCCACAGTTGCAGGAAGTTACGCAGTCCCGAACGGCTATCATAACGGCTCAGGCACGGTAGCAATAAGCAGTGCAGAACAGGCGAAGATCATTCCTGAAAATATTAAGGCAGGTATTGAAATACTCGGAGTACAGGGTACTCACTCAGGCGGTATAGCTTCAGCACAAACTAAGACAGTAACCCCGTCAACAACAGCACAGACGGTATTACCTGACAGCGGCTATGATTATCTGTCGCAGGTCAACGTAAGTGCAATCCCGTATGTCGAAACACAGAATGCAGCAGGAGGAATAACGGTTACGATCGGGGCGGTGTCGTAAATGGCAGTGAACAAAGTGAATTACGGTGCTATCACTCTGATTGATTTAACGGCTGATACTGTAACTGCTGAACACCTTGAAGCAGGTTATACCGCACACGGCGCGGACGGTGAAGCTATAACGGGGACACTTGGCCTTTTTACAATACTAACTCCGATAGCTACTGACTTTGCGGAAGGTTATGTTGGAGCTGCTACTGGCTGGATATATCAGGCAAACTCTAAAAACCGTGCTGATGTGTATCAGGTAACAGCAGGACACACATATTTTTGCCGATTAGGCGATACCGTGAGTGTACGTTGGCGCGGCTGTTTTACTACGGATAATCCAGTAACAGCAACAGCAAATCTCACAGGCTCATGTGTTGTTTATCACAATGAGAATAATGTTCCGCAACGAGCCTGTTTTGCCTACAAACCCAGAGTAAACGGGTACATTACTATCGTTAAGACCAACACAGGAGTTAATAACATTCCGACTTACATGTACGACATAACAGGATTTTCATTGCTTTTAGGATAATTGCCGAAATGGCTCAAAGGGAGCAAGGCGATAAGCGAGCTGCAGGTTCGATTCCTGTGTTCGGCTTTATTTCATTTTAGGGAGGTGATAGTCATGGCGATTTTAGGAGGATGGAATCTCGATGAAGTAAAAGGCTGTAATTTACCTCAGAAAGTTCAGAGCGCATTCACTGCAGTAACGAGCGATCAGACGGGTGCAGACTATGAGCCGATAGCCTATCTTGGCAGTCAGGCGGTCAACGGCACAAATTACAGAGTGCTTTGCAAAATGAGATTTGTTGTTCCCAACAGCGAGGTGCGGATCGTGAAGATGATAATTCATGAAGAGCTTGACGGTTCTGTGAACCTCGTAACAGTAAGCGGATTAGCTCTGTAGTTTTTGCAATGCCCTGTTACTGTCGATACAGGCAGACAGGGCATTTTGTTTTTGTTGAGGTGTAAAAATGAAAATTGAAGTAACAAAACCGTTTACGTATTATCTAGATGGATATAAACGGCGTGATTACAGCATAGGTGAACACGATGTGCCGTATGACTGCGCGGCGTTCGCTGAACAGTCAGGATTTACGAAACGTGAGGTGAAGGGCAATGCCAATAACAGAACCCGTAACGCTTCAGGAAGCAAAACGACACTGCCGAATTGACCATGATACAGAAGATGAGTTAATCACCACCTACATCACAGCGGCGCGAGAATGGGCAGAAGGTTTTTTGAACGTTCAGCTTGTACCCAGTGATGAAAACTCAGACCCTATAGAAGTAAAACAGACATACAAACAGGCCATATTGCTGTTAGTCGGTCATTGGTATACAAACAGGGAAAACACAACGGCCTCAAACCTGAAGGATATTCCGTTAGGCGTGAAAGATTTGTTGTGGCTAGACCGCAATGTCCCGGTATAGGCGGTGGAACAATGGCATTACCTAAAGGAGCAGGAGCGTTAAACGAAAGAATAACATTCCAAAAGCAAACAGCAAGTGTTGATGAGGTAGGCAACCACATTAATACATGGTCAGATTTTTTTACGTGCTGGTCAGCGGTCTCAACATCAAGGCTGAATACAACGGAAAAAAACGAGGCAGGGCAGACACTGGAACAAGAAAGGCTTGATTTCGTTGTCCGATACTGCCAGCAGACTTCCGAAGTCAACTCAACCGAATATCGGATAATCTTCAAGGGACAGATTTATAACATCGTACACTTGGATAAAGCCGATTTTCAAAAACAAATGCTGAAATTCAGCGCGTTATTGGTGAGACGATGAAAATAAGTGATGATGATCTTTCAACTGCAATGCAAAAAATTTTGTCTAAATATGGCAATGATGTAAGGGACGTTGTAAGGCGTTTAGTTAAGAAAGCTGGAGAAGAAGCCAGAGATGAGTTGAAGCAGACATCCCCTAGACGAA
>JAFTBA010000166.1 GCA_017458545.1 Synergistaceae bacterium
GATTAAGGAGTTTACGGAGTGTAATTATGTTGTGAGTGAGGTCGTCAAGATTTATTTCAGCCCATGTTCGTGAGGCTGCCAGTTCCAAATCAGTCATCGTTCATCAAAATCCTCTCTGTTTTTTTTCTTAACGATATTATAACTACACAACATGATTTTTCAGACTCGCAAACCGAAATACACTTGAGTTCTCAGTTTGTTCTGCTGAAATTTTTTACAACAAAATCAGTAATATTCCCTATGACAGAGGGGGCCTAAGTAAACTGCTGACTATTCTCAGGAATTAATATGCAAAAATTCATGCTTAAGGGGTGATAAAGTGTCAACCTCAAAAAAGAAAGACGACAAAACAGAACTAATCATTGCTGAAGGTTTAGCGGCTACTCAATCCGCAAGAACTTCCGCAAACATGGCCGCTGAGAGATTCGCTAAGCCTGAAAATTACACAGGCAACAGGACGCTCTATGACAGCGGAAGCGCAAAGTATCACGCAAAATCAGACCTCTTCAACGGAAACACAGAGGTCAGAGACCCGTACACGGGTGATGTTCTTACGCTCAGGATAAAGGACGCAAAAGCACAGTTCGGTCCTGAATGGCAGAAACATTTAGCCGAAGCCGACCACATTCAGCCTCTCGAAAAAATATACGAAGCACATAAGGATAATCCGTTCCTTACTAATGACGACATACGCGAAGCCGCTAACAGCCCGGGCAACATTGAAGTAACTTCCCGTTCGTTCAACAACGCTAAACGCCAGAGAACTAACGAAAGGTTCATCGGTGAACGTGAATACCGTGAAAGCAAAGGCATTAAACTTTCAGGAGAGGCCGAACGCGAAGCAGTCATTCGCGGAAAAAAGGCTCAGGCCGAAATCGACAGTGAACTGCGGATAAGGACAGTCAGGAATGCAGCCTCAACCTTCCACAACGCAGGACTCGAAGGCGCAAAACAATCAGGACTTACAGCCCTCACAATGTCGGGAATAATGAACGCCGCAGCTGTCATTAAGGGAGAAAAGGAGGTCGGCGAAGCTGTCGCTGACACGCTGAAAACAGGAGGTGCAGGAGCGGTAACAGGCTACTTAATGAGCGGAGGGCTTACGACTCTGGCGCAGGGGCTGTCGAAATCATCATCAGCTTTGCTTCAGTCATTGGCAAAATCAAATCTTCCCGGTCAAATCGTTACTGCTGTTATGACGTTCGGAGGCACATTGAAGCGTTATGCGTCGGGCGAGATTAACACGGAGGATTTCATACTTGAGCTTGGCGACAAAGGCACAGGATTGGCAGCAGGAGGCTACGGGTTTGTTACGGGTCAGGCGTTAATTCCGATTCCTATTGTAGGGGGCGTTATAGGCTCAATGGTCGGCTACATGCTTGCGAGTTCATTCTACGGTGAGCTTGTCGGGTTCTTGAGCGTTAATGAGGCGAAACTCGCTCATGAGGAAAGACTAAGGATTGAGCGTGAATGCCGGAAGGCAATAGAAATGCTGAGGGAATACCGCGCTGAGATGGAAGCTGTAATCTCGCGTTATCTCAGCGAACACATTACGGCGTTCCACACGGCATTTGACACTATGAAGGAGGCGTTAGGCATAGGAGATATTGACGGGTTTATATCGGGAGCGAACATGATTACAGAGAAATTAGGCGGTCGTGTTCAGTTCAGGAACATGAGGGAGTTTGACAGCCTCATGATGAGCGAAGAAGCGTTTGTGCTTTAAGTTAAGAGAGGAGTTAAATCTCAATGAGAAAATTTCTTTACTGGGAAATTGACATTCGAGATGCTAAGCATGGCAAATCATTCTTTGAAGATATGATAGATCAGAAACTCGCTACTGCGGATTTCTCGAAACTTACACGTCTTATCAGAGATGAGGCTAGGAATGTCAAAAATACTTGGAACAACTACAAGAAAGATCCTGTCGAGGCCAGATTCCGCAGAGGTGGTTTCATGACATGCCTTTGGGTTCTCTGTATGTATTTATACTACTATGACCATGATACTCCTGCGAACGTTCAGGAAGTCAAGGGATATGCAGAGACTTGGGGAATTGACGAGGCTATAATGCTCGAAATGAAGGACATTGCGCAGACCTATAAGCTGCTTGAACCGTATGCACGTGATGACTTCGGCTACGGGACAGAATGCGTCAGGCCTGAAGCAGCAGATGACAAAAGAGACTTAGACGAAAGTGTAAGGGCTCTCATTGAGTTAGGTTAAGGAGGAATATTCATGCCAATACCGTTATTACTTGGCGCAATAGGTTTGTTCGGGGCAGGGAAATTAGCCGGTGCTTATGTTGACAATGACGACGCGAGAAAAATCAATGTCGAAGCCAGAGAACTTACGGATTTCGCTGAAGAACTCATGGAAGACGCTCAGAAATTCACTAATCACGCATTGCAGGCATTAGGAAGAAAGAAGGCTTATGTTCTCAGTAGCAGTGTCAAAAATTTCGTTGACATCTTCGGCCAGATTCACAATGTGGATTTCCGCTCAATCGCACAGTATGATGAAACAGAAAAATTCCAGCTTGACCAGTCATCATTTGACGGTCTTCGTGAACTCAGCAAAGTATCAATGGCAATAACTGACGCGTCAGCGGGGGCATTAGCGGCATTTGCTGCTTACGGTGCTGCGTCGATTGTCGGTGTTCCTGTCGCAGGAGTAGCAGCTTCACTCGCAGGACTTGCGGCAAATTCAACTCTCTCATTTCTTGGCGGAGGTGGTCTTATGGCAGGAGCCACTTCAGTACTCGGCGGTATAATTGGTGCGCCTGTTCTTGCTGTTTTGGGTATCTTCGTCTCATCAAGCGCAAGCAGAAATCTTGAAGACGCAAAAAGCAATAAGGCTCAGGCTCTTCAGTTTGCGAAACAGATAGAGACAGGAGTGTCAATATGTAACGGAATAAGGAGAGTCGCTTACATGCTGGAGCGTATTTTAATGCGTTCTGACCCGTTACTGAGAGCCGCTAATGAAAGTCTCAGGAAGATAATTTCTTCCGAAGGTACAGATTACGGGAATTTTAGTGTTGACAGTAAAAAGGCAGTCGCTGCAGCTGCATCACTCGCTAAAGCCGTTAAAACAATCCTCGACACCCCTATACTCACAGAGGACGGAAAACTCACCCCTGAATCGATTGACACTGCGAACTCCGTGAGAGCTGCGTTACCTGCATGAACTTCCTGTGTGATAAGTGCGGTTTATGCTGCCGAATGATCGGCGGTATTGCCGCACTTCACGATTTCGACAGAGGGGACGGGGTATGTATACACCTTCATGGTAATCTCTGCTCAATCTACGATTCAAGACCGTTAATCTGCAATACCTCCGAAATGTACAACGCTTTATTCAAAAAGATAATGACACCTGATGATTTTGTTGAACTGAATCTCAATGCCTGCCGTAAAATTAAAGCACTTAACAGCAATAATGTGCGATAATACACCGTTAGCAACAAAAATTTTGGAGGAATATTAAATTTTGGATTTCAA
>JAFTBA010000167.1 GCA_017458545.1 Synergistaceae bacterium
CTTCCTCCCGTGATTCACAACTCAGGCAAAAAGAAAGTCGTAGGCCGTCACGTAATTGACACTTCACCTGCCCCCGAAGACAGATGGGGTACTCTGGTTTACATGAAGGACGGTCAGAAAGTAACAGAAAAAATCCCCGTAGGCTGTGCGCATTACGAGAGGATATATGACAGTCTGATTGACGCAATCGAAAACGGCGGCGAAAAATGCGTTCATGATGATGAAGTCGTCAAGGTGCTTGAGATTCTCGAAGAGGCTACGGAGGCTGCTAAGTCATGGAAAGCGTAAGGCTCGGCACTATAGGTTCAGGGGTAATAGTTCATTCTGTGCTTGACAATGTTGTTAGGGCTGAAGGGATTTCGCTTGAGGCGGTTTACTCGCGCACAAGTGAAAAAGCTGAGGCACTCGCAAAAACTTACAATGCCCCCAAAATTTACACTGACATTGACGCACTGATGAACGATGAGAGGGTTAATACTGTTTACGTTGCAACGCCTAATTTACTTCACTATGAGCAGACGAAGAAAGCACTT
Source organism: Synergistaceae bacterium (assembly GCA_017458545.1). GTDB lineage: Bacteria > Synergistota > Synergistia > Synergistales > Aminobacteriaceae > JAFUXM01. Next base: position 534 of record JAFTBA010000167.1, read on the forward strand.
CTCGCAGGAAAGAATGTAATCTGTGAAAAGCCTTTTGTCACGAAAAGATCTCATGCTGAGGAACTCATAGACATTGCGAAGAGTAAGGGATTATTTTTGTTCGAGGCAGCTCCGACAATATACCTTCCGAATTTCCGCATTCTCCGTGAAAATCTCAAACGCATAGGCAGAGTGAGACTCGTAATGTCGAATTACAGCCAGTATTCGAGCCGTTATGACGCAGTATTGAGAGGTGAGAAGCCCAATATCTTCAATCCTGAATTTGCAGGAGGGTGCTTAATGGATATTAACTTCTACAACGTCCTGTTGAACACCGCGTTATTCGGACGGCCTCAGAGCGCGAAGTATTACCCGAATATTTACCCTGAACTCGCTGATACATCTGGTATTTTCGTTATGAGTTATGACGGTTTCACTTCAACCAACTCAGGCGCAAAAGACACTTGGGGAATCAATCACTTCATGATTGAGGGCGAAAAAGGATTTATTTATGTTGACGAACCGAACGGGTTAAAGAGTGTCCGTGTCGTAACAAAATCATCAGATGAGACATTTAACGAACAGCCTATACCCGACAGGTGGCATTACGAGGTTGAAGAGCTTACGCGCTTAATGCTGAGTGATGATTACGATGAGGCGTACCGCAATCTTGAAATTACGCTTGCGAACGTTTCGGTAATTGAGACTGCGAGAAAGGACGCAGGAATAATATTTCCCGGCGATGAGTAAGATTATAGGTATCGACATCGGCGGTACTAATTTCAGAATCGGATTGACTGACGGGCGCGGTAACGTCTCGGATTTCCGCAAACAGCACGTCAAAACGATTCTCAAAACCGATGACGTGTTGAAGGATATAGCTGACTTCATAGAGGGTTATGCTGACGGCAGGAAGTTTGACGGAATTGCTGTGGGCTTTCCTGCCACGCTCAACCGCGAACGCACTAAGGTACTTCAGGCACCTAACCTGAAATTCATGGAGGATTTGCCTGTTGTCGAGTACTTGAGGGGCAGATTGAACGTTCCTGTTTTTGCCGAACGCGATGTGGTGTTCACGCTGTGCTACGACATGAGAAAGTATGAAGTGCCCGTTGAAGGAATAACCTGCGGAATATATTTCGGTACGGGTGTCGGCAACGCAATAATGATTAACGGCAAGCCTCTTACGGGCAGGAACGGTACTGCAGGTGAACTGGGACATATTCCTGTTGAGGGCAGCGAGGAAATTTGCGGCTGCGGTCTTAAAGGGTGCATTGAGAATCTTGCAGGGGGTAAATATCTCGCTAAGTTACAGAGAGATTACTGCCCTGATACTGACATAGGGAATATTTTTGTTGAACATGCTGATGATGACGCAGTGCGTGAGTTCATTGCACACATGGCCGTTTGTGTTGCTACTGAAGTGAACATACTTGACCCAGACAACGTGATAATCGGAGGAGGCGTTGCGAACATGAAAGGATTTCCGAGAGACGTTCTGCATGATTGCGTCATTGAGAGGGTGAGGAGACCTTATCCTGCTGAGAATTTGAGGGTGATTTACGCTGAGGACGAACCGGAAAAGAGCGTTGCGGGTGCAGGGTATTACGCCTGTGATAGAATGTTAAGAAGTTCGTGACACTGTATCTCACGGATCAGGGAAGCCCCCGACAATTTCAGTGCGGGGGGTTGTCGCTGAAAAAAATCTCTTTCCCCGCCTGAAATGGGGTGAGAGCTGTGAAAAGCCTCGTTGAAATCCTGAAGGTTTTTGCGCTCGTGTTGAAGCACGGTGCAGAACTCATCAGGGCAATCACGGAGTTAATCCGCTCAATAAAAAACTAAAGATTTAATGCGCTCTTGACTATCCGCTGTAACTTCTTCATTGGTTGAGGGTCGCAACCTCAGCCGATGACAGGTTACACAGTACGATGCTTCCCCGTACGTTTTTATTATAGCACCTCACATATTTACCCAAAAATATACAAAGTGTTGAAAGCTATAGGTATTACGCCTGTGATAGAATGTTAAGAAGTTCGTGATACCGTATCTCACGGATCAGGGAAGCCCCCGGCAATCAAAAGCAGGGGGGTGTCGTAGAGGAAAACTTCTCCCCTGCTAATGAAAGAAAGGGGTGAGAGTTATGAGAGACCTCATAAAACTCCTCGAGGCAGTTGCAAAAGTAATTCATGCAATCGCCGTACTCATAAACTCAATAAAAAAGAAGTAAGCGGCTAAATCCGGTTTGGTTTGTCTGATGAGGCTGCAACCTCATTTGACAGCCAAATTTTTTTCAACTTGTACGTTGCTTCCCCGTACGCTTTTTATTATAGCACCTCACATATTTTGAAGGGATAATCCGTTTATGCAGAAAGTATTGAAAGTTAATGAAGCCTATTCAGGAGACGCTATGAAAGGTCTCGCACGTATTCACCCGGATGACATGACCGAGTTAAATCTCAAAGACGGCGATTTGGTCTCGCTCAAAGGACGAAAAACTACCCCCGTCCGAATCCGTACAGGCGAACGCGAAAACGGCCGTAACATAATTCAGATTGACGGCCTAATCCGTGAGAACGCAGGAACATCATTAGACGAAAATATCACGCTCGAAACCCAAATCACTCACCATTTCGCAGGAAGCGCAACCCTTCAGCCTTTAGGCGATGTCAAACTCTCCGACCGCGAAAAAGATGAGGGCTACATTCTCTCAATGCTCGAAGGTCAAGCCTTAAACACAGGCGACAGGATTCGCGTTAATCTTTTCGGAACACGTGTATGTGACTTCAGCGTTACAGCTACTACCCCCGAGGGAATCGTAATCATCAGCAAGTCAACTTACCTTAACATTCTCAAACCCCTTGAGATTAAACACACTCACAAAGTTACTTACGAGGACATAGGCGGTTTAAGCTCTCAAATCCGCAAAGTAAGAGAAATGATTGAGTTACCGTTAAGATTTCCGCAGGTCTTTGAACGTTTAGGTATTCAGCCCCCAAGAGGAGTATTGCTTTACGGCCCTCCAGGTACAGGCAAAACAGTTATAGCACGCGCCGTAGCCAACGAGACTGACGCATGGTTCACACATATTTCAGGCCCTGAAATAATCGGCAAGTTTTACGGCGAAAGTGAGGAACGTTTACGCAAAATTTTCGAGGAGGCTCAGGACAGAGCACCCTCAATAATTTTCATTGATGAAATTGACGCAATAGCCCCTAAACGCGAGGACATGGGCGGTGAAAAACAGGTTGAGCGAAGAGTCGTAGCACAGCTCCTCGCACTTATGGACGGCCTCAAATCACGCGGTCAGTTAATCGTCATAGGTGCAACCAACATTCCCAACTCGTTAGATCCTGCGTTGAGGAGACCGGGAAGATTCGACCGTGAAATTTCGATACCTACCCCTGACCGTAACGGACGGCTCGAAATTCTAAAGATACACACTCGCGGAATGCCCTTAGCCGATGATGTTGACCTTAAACGAATCGCTGACCTGTCGCACGGTTTTGTGGGTGCTGACCTTGAAGCACTCGCTAAGGAAGCCGCTATGTCATGCGTGAGGGATATTTTGCCTTACGTCAATTTTCAGCAGCAGGAGATACCTTACGAACGTGTAGCCTCTCTCGAAGTAGGAATGAAACATTTTATGAATGCCCTGCTTGAGACAGAGCCGTCAGCAACAAGAGAAGTATTCGTTGAGATTCCGGATGTTACTTGGAACGATGTGGGCGGTCTGAATGATGTTAAGGACGAACTGATACAGGCGGTAACATGGCCGTTGAAACACTCGGAAATTTTTGAACGTTACGACATTCAGCCGATAAGAGGAATTTTGTTATACGGTTCATCGGGAACAGGCAAGACTCTCCTTGCTAAGGCATTGGCTCACGAGAGCGGTGTGAATTTCATCAGCGTTCAGAGCGCGAATGTGTTATCGCGTTACTTAGGCGAGTCAGAACGCGCCCTCAAAGATATTTTCCGTGTTGCTAAACAGGCAGCTCCCTCAATAATATATTTTGACGAGATCGAATCTCTTTTCCCTGAACGCAGCGGTACTGGTTCAGCTTTTGCGTCAACAGAGTCCAGATTAACGGGTCAGTTCCTCGCCGAAATGAGAGGCATTGAAGAGCTTAACGGTGTTACGGTTTTGGCTGCAACGAATCGTATTGACCTGCTCGATAAATCGCTTCTTACTTCGGGAATATTCGACCTCAAAATCGAACTGCCGCTTCCTAATGAGAAAGCACGCTCTGAAATTTTCAGTATACTTTTACGGAAGAAGCCTATTGCCGATGACGTTAATATCAATGAGCTTTCGGCCATGACTGAAGGATTAACGGGCGGTGATATTGCTCTGATTTGCAGACGGGCTGCGGTTAATGCGCTGAAGAATGACAGGGATAATTTTGTGATGAGGCATTCAGATTTTGACGGAGCAATGAGGGGGCTGAGGAGTTGCTGATTGATATAGTTGCAGAAAAAGATTACGAACGAGCCGATATATTTTTTGCAGAACAGTTAGATGTTACGAGAACGAGAGTACAGACTCTCATAAAGGAAGGGCGTGTGTTAGGTGCAGAGGGTCAGAAGCTCAAAGGCTCAAAGAAAATTTCAGCAGGACAGAAATTCATAGCTGAGATACCCGAATCGCCTAACCTGAATTATTTGCGTGCTGAACCTGTAGATTTCGAGGTGGTCTACGAGGACGAATACCTGTTAATCATCAACAAGCCTTCGGGACTCGTAGTACATCCTGCGCCGGGGAGCTGGCGCAATACTCTCGTGAACGGTCTGGTATATCGTTACCCTGAAATGAAAGCGTTACCCAACTGGTTAAGACCCGGCATAGTTCACAGGCTTGACGGCGGAACATCGGGGTTAATGGTCGTAGCAAGAACTCAGAAAGTAACGTTAGCATTACAGGAAATGTTCAAGGAGCGTACTGTTCACAAACGCTACATAGCGTTAGCACACGGGTGTCCCGAAAAACCTGAGGGAATACTCTCAGGGCCTATTGACCGCGACCCTGATAACTTTCTCCACATGATAATCATTGAGAGCGGTAAGCCTTCATTAACGGGTTACAAAGTGCTTTGGAGCATGAAAGGTATCTCAATGGTTGAATGCAAACTTTTCACGGGAAGGACTCACCAAATTCGTGTGCATATGTCAGCGTTAGGCTGTCCGTTAGTCGGGGATAAACTTTACGGAGCTGTTGATGACGAAGGATTAGGGAGGGTGTATCTTCATTCGTGGAGGCTCGAATTTGTACACCCTGTTACGGGGCAGGAGATGAAGTTCCGTCAGCCGTTGACGCATGATTTTGTTGAGTACATAAGCGAGCTGAAAGGGACTGATGAACCTTGAGCTGTATCATTCCTTCAACGCTTGAGATATTTTATCGGGTTGACAGGAGTACCGTACTGTCTGACCTCAAAATGAAGGTGATAGCCTGTAACGTTTCCTGTTTTGCCGACTCTGGCAATTACTGCCCCTGCCCTAACGATTTGCCCTTCCTGAACGAGGCTCGCAGACAAATGCGCGTACAACGTTGAGAATCCGTGTCCGTGATCCACAACTACAACGCGCCCGTAACCTCTCAGCCACCCGTTATAGATGACTTCACCGGGAGCAGCTGTTTTTACGGCAGTACCGTTTGAGGCTGCAATGTCAATACCTGCATGAAGGATTTTGCGTTTGAGTATGGGGTGAATACGATTACCGAACGGACTCGCTAATACTCCGCGGACAGGCCAGTCAAATTTTGAGCCCTGACCCGTTGCAGGTATAAATGACCTCGCACGTTTGCGCTGAAGTTCCGCTATCATTGCTCCTGCAGCTTTCTGAGCTTCTTCGGCTTCCTGAGCAGCTTTTTCAGCCAATGCCTTTTGTTTCCGCAACGATGAGATGAATCTGTTGGTGTCCTTTATGCTTTGGTTATACTTGTCGCGCTGCTCCTCAACAGCCTGAGTCTTCTCTTTGAGCCTTAACTGCTGATCGTCCATTGTGCGCCTCGATAAATCCATGTTCTGCACACGTTCCTGTAACTGCGACAGTATATCCTCATCGCGCTGGTTCACGCATTTAAGCAGATAGGCATTCTCAACAGCCTCGAACACTGAACGCGATGCAAACAGTGTCCTCATTCTTCC
>JAFTBA010000168.1 GCA_017458545.1 Synergistaceae bacterium
CAAGCGGTGCACCGCAGGCTTTGCACTTCATTGTTAATCAATCCTCTTTCTGTTGAAGATGGAGATAAATTTTTTTTATTCTATCATTCGCAAAAAGGCTGTACAATATTAAAAACAATCTTGAAGGAGTTTTTTGTTTGAAACAATATCATATAGGATTAACTGAAGATGACGCAGGTCTTTACTGCATACTTCCCGGCGACCCCGGACGCTGTGAGAAAATCGCCGGCTACCTCGATAACCCTCACTTCGTTGCCGCTAACCGCGAGTTCACAACTTGGTCGGGAACTCTCAACGGTGAACGCGTACTCGTTACTTCAACAGGTATAGGAGGCCCTTCAGCTGCAATAGCTATGGAAGAGTTGTCAGCAATAGGCGTTGATACCTTTATCCGCGTAGGGACTTGCGGAGGTATCAGCATGAACGTTAAGAGTTCAGACATAATCATACCGACATCGGCAATACGTTTTGAGGGGACGAGCAAGGAATACGCGCCTATTGAGTTCCCAGCAACAGCAGATTTCAGCGTAGTTAAGGCATTAACTGAAGCTGCTGAGGAATTAGGGTTCAGGTGGCACACAGGTGTAGTTCAGTGTAAGGACTCGTTCTACGGCCAGCATAACCCTCACAGAATGCCGGCCTCTTACGATCTGCTCAACAGGTGGGAAGCATGGAAGAAATTAGGAGTTTTGGCAAGCGAAATGGAATCTGCTGCTCTCTTCGTCGTTGCCTCAACTTTAGGTGTTAAATGCGCTGCCGTCCTCAATGTGGTTTGGAACCAGGAACGAAAAGCTGCAGGCTATAATGAACCTGACTGTTTCGACACTGACAGGGCTATACGAACAGCAATTAATGCTATGTCGTTAATAATAGAATATAATAATGCTCACAAGGAGGAATTTAATAATCATGAAAATAGCTGTAACGGTTGAAAACGGTAATATCTTTCAGCATTTCGGCAAAACACAGAGCTTCAGAATTTATGATATTGACGGAAAAACTCTAAAGTTTGCGAGTACAAAGGACACTCGCGGAAAAGGACACGGAATGCTTGCAGGATTTCTCAAAGATGAGGGAATTGACATCTTAATCTGCGGAGGAATAGGTCAGGGCGCTCAGAATGCTCTTAATGATGCAGGGATAAAATTTTATGCAGGAGTTTCCGGCAATCCTGACGATGCAGTCAAATCCTTCCTTAACGGAACTCTCACCTTTAACCCTTCCCCTAAATGCAATCATCATGAACATAATCTCGAAGGAGACTGTCAGCATGGCTAACTGTAATCATGACTGCGAACATTGTGCTTCAAATTGCTCTGAACGTTCTGCTGAAACGTTAATGTTCGCTAACAACCCCGTCAGCAATATCAAAAATGTTATCGGCATCGTCAGCGGTAAAGGAGGTGTCGGTAAATCCCTCGTTACAGGACTGCTCGCCTGCGAAATGAGGCGCAGAGGCTTTAACACTGCTATACTTGACGCCGATATAACAGGCCCCTCTATCCCTAAAATGTTCGGGATTAATGGCTCTGTTTTATCGGACGGCCATTTCATTCAGCCTGCCGTCACCAAAAACGGTACAAAAATTATTTCCATGAACTTGTGCCTGCCTGATGAAACTCAGCCTGTCGTATGGAGAGGCCCCGTCCTCGGCTCAGTGCTTAAACAGTTCTGGGAAGATGTCGAATGGGGGCTCGTGGATTTCATGTTCGTTGATATGCCCCCGGGAACCGGTGATGTACCGCTCACTGTGTTCCAGTCCTTACCACTAAAAGGAATTATCATCGTTACTACACCACAGGAACTGGTCAGCATGATTGTCTGCAAAGCCTTAAACATGGCCAAAATAATGAACGTTCCCGTATTGGGTATAGCTTTGAATATGGCATATTTTGAATGCCCTGAATGCGGAAAAAAACATTATATTTTCGGCAACAATGCTTCAGATTACGAAATAACTTCCGAAATTCCTATAATCCCTCAACTGGCAGAGCTTTGCGATAAGGGATTGATTGAGGAAACTAACGCCTGCAAAAATCTAGAAGCTCTCGCAAATATATTGGAGAAAATTTAACTCCCTCATAAATTTACCCCCTCCGTTTCCTTTAAGAGGGGGGTAATTAACGTTAAAACTTCATCACAGCTCTTTCTCCCTCAGGCAGCATTACAGCGTCATCAACCGTAACATCAATCTCAAACTCACATCTCATACCGTAAACATCAACAAGTGCGTCAAGCACTGAACCCTTAATACCCCGAATTTCTGCACCTTCCTCAGGCACTATACGTATACTGTAAATATTCCTCCCCGTCTGCTCTAACCTGAAATCTCTTACTTCCCTTATGCTCTTCACTCGCTCACTTAAAAACTCCTCGCTCACTTCTATACCGTTAGGTGTTCTCGTTATGCTCATAATCCTTCCCCCTTAAATACACAAACCAATATACTGCTCCAGTAAAAATTCCTCCGCCTATGATATTACCTAAAGTTACTGGTATTAAATTAGCCGTAAACATACTACCCCAGTTTAATGCCTCTATCCCTGACTGGATAACTCCTGTTTCCAGTGCCTTAGTTACGTATAAAGGCTCTGACTTAGCTATTATCCCTGCGCTTATGTAGTACATGTTAGCTACTGAATGCTCGAAACCTGAGGCTACAAATAACCATACTGGAAAGAATACACATACTGCTTTACTGATACCGTCCTTAGCTCCGAATGATGTCCATACTGCTAAGCAAACAAGCCAGTTACATAACACTCCCATTACTACAGCACGTGTAAACTTAAGTGAGATTTTACTGACCGCTGTCTTCACTGTAAATGCTCCGAGTAAGCCATTGCTGTAATCAAACTGACCTGACCATGCCATGAGATATGCTATTATTACTCCACCTGTTAAATTACCTAAGTAAACTACAAGCCATGAACGCAATAATTGCTTCAGCGTTATCTTCCGTTGCAACAAACCAGTAATCATAAGATTATTACCAGTGAAAAGTTCTCCCCCTGCCGTAAGTACAAGTATTAAACCCGCAGGAAAGATTAATCCGCTCATGATTTTAGACGTGCTTATGTCTGCCGTCGTATGCGCTGCCATGTTCGCTGCTTCCGAACCGAATGCTATAAATACTCCTGCCATTATTCCCAATATAAATTGTGAGGATAATGACATATTAGCCTTTTTAACCGCAAGATTTGAGGTGAAATCAGCGATTTCAAACGGCGTAAGAAATTTACTGCTCATAAATTCATTTTACCTCCTCTAAAAATATATCCTGAGTATACCAGTAAAAGCTCGTGTTATAAAATATGGCTTGAATAAAAGGAGTGATATTTATGGAACAATTAACTTTTCATGTCTCGTTTATCTCTGAAGATGACGGCTCTGTTACAGGTACCGTAGAAGAACTCGATTTATTCGGAAATGCTCAGACTAAAGATGATTGTTTATTCCTCCTGCTGAATGACATGAGAGAATATGCTCA
>JAFTBA010000169.1 GCA_017458545.1 Synergistaceae bacterium
ACAGGTAGTTATAGGCCATCTCAAATGTCTCAGGACTCGCACCTATTGCACGCAGTATCCGTTCAATAAAGCACATGAATATTATTGCTACTACTGTTCCCGTTGCAACGCTCCCCCATACGCAGAATGACGCTATATTATTAGCGCGTTCGGTTTGTCCTGCACCGAGCGTTCTCGAAATGAATGACATTGCACCGGCCATGAAGATTATTCCCAGAGCGATTAACACCATGAATATAGGCGATGCTAACGATACCGCTGCCAGCTGCAAAGGGTCATGAGTCTGACCGATGAAAAATGTATCGGCCAAATTATAGATGAGTAACATAATCTCAACTACTATTGCAGGGATTATGTTAGATATTGCCTGACGTGCTATTGATGGTGATGATGAGGTCAAAATTAATTCTGTCCTTTCGGTTTTGAAGGGCATTATAACATCTTCAGGAACGTTAAACAGGTCTCACCGTATTCTCTTGATGATGTGATTTCCAGATCGTTAGGGTTAATCACAAGCGTTAAAGGTTCGCGCACAGAGTGCTCAATAATCATAACAGCATCATCGGCAAAAAGAGCGTTCAAATTCTGAAGGGCAGGGAGCGATTCGCACCAGCCAGAATTATAAGGAGGGTCTGCGAATATTATGCTGAACTTCATGCTGCGTTTAACCAGCCATGAGACTGCGCGCCTGATTTCGAGCGAAAGCACAAGTGAATCATCACCTGCTGCCCTGCGAATCTCATCGGCTCTGCCCTTAACGCTCTCAACAAAAACGCTCCTCACTGCTCCGCGTCTTAATGCTTCGATTCCGACCCTGCCTGTTCCTGCGAAAAGGTCAAGAAATTCACAGCCCTCAACCTTTCCGCCTAATATGCTGAACAATGCTGAGACTACACGCCCTGAAGTAGGTCTGACATCTTTCATGACAATCTCGCAGCCGCGTCATTCAACGCCGAACGTACAGCAGGTGTCAGAAAAGCATCAGCAGTTTTGTCGAGCCTCAGCAAAAATCCTTCATCTTTCGGCGCAACATGTATGTAGAATTTCTGCTCAAACTCATCATCGCTCGTCAATGTCTCAAGAAGATATATTTTTCCGTTCCCGTCAGTGAATGAACGTCCGAACTTCCAGAATGATTTACTGCCCTTATCGCTTTTGCCCTCAATGTTCCTCAATGACTCTATGTCCTCAGCCGTTACAGTACGGTTAATTTTGATGTGCATTTCCTCTGATGTCCTCCGTGTAACCGTGAACGCCTTTGTTTTTCTGAACGTTACGCGGTAAATATTCCTTCCTTCCTCGAGCCATTTGCGCTCGTATTTTGTTGTTATCATGCGCGAAGGGTTGACCTCAAAATCTTCAGCCCTCAAAGCCTCATGGCCTCCCAAAATTTTCCAGACCTCATTAGCGTAAGGCTCATCATCGCTGACCATCTCGAAAATTCCGTTGACCTTCAGAACCGTAGCCAGTCCGTCCGAAAAATCTTTAGCAGTTACACGCTTATGGGCATCGGCATTTTTTGACCAAGGGCAAGGGAACTGCATTATGATTTTCTGCAGCGACTCATCGGGGAACAGTTCGCGTAACATGAACCTTGCATCAGTGTTGATGAGCCTGAGATTAGAGAGACCGTAAGCACGCCTCGCACAACGTAACACACATGCCTGTGAGATCTCAATGCCGTAAAACAGAATCTCAGGATTTTTCTCAGCGTATTGAACCGTAAATTCGCCGTTCCCGAATCCTATTTCGAGTTCTGTTTTTTGCTGAACGGGAAGAGGCTTGCCGCTTTCGGGATGAATTATGACCTTATACTGCGGCCTTGCCTGTCTCAAAATGTCCATGTGAAATCGGGTAACCCCTCAGCTAACACGCGTTCTTTCACGTCATTCATTATGCGTTCGAGAGCCTCTTTAGTTTTGCCCTCACAACGCACTACCATAACGGGCTGAGTGTTCGATGCCCTTATGAGTCCCCAGCCGTCAGGATAAAGTATTCTTACTCCGTCAATATCGCTGACCTGATATTTTTCGCGTGCCTTCTGAGTGATTCGCTCAGTTATTCCGAACTTCACATCATCGGGGCAGGGGATTCGGATTTCTTCCGTTGACGGGTAAACGGGAATCGACATCATTAAACGTGAGAGCGATTCTCTTCTTTCTGACATAATGCGGAGCAAACGCCCTGAAGCATAGAACGCATCATCATGGCCGAAGAACTCATCAGCAAAAAACATATGCCCTGAATATTCCCCTGCGAAAAGCGCACCTAACTCGCGCATTTTAGCTTTGATGACTGAGTGTCCTGACTTCCAGTAGAACGGTTTGCCTCCGAATTTCTCAGTGAGTTCGGGGAGTACCATGCTGCATTTAGGTTCAACGAGAACGGCAGCACCTTTGTGAGTGCCTAAAATTTCCTTCCAGTAGAGGGTCATTAACCTGTCGCCGAAAATCACTTCTCCTTTGTCGTCAACAACTCCTATTCTGTCAGCGTCTCCGTCATAAGCGAATCCGACATCAGCACCTTCAGCCCTTACGCGTTCGATGAGGGCCTGTAAATTTTCGCGTTTCTGAGGGTCAGGGTGATGGTTAGGGAAATGTCCGTCAGGTTCATCGTACAGTGATATGCAGTCGCACCCTAACATCTCAAAGAATTTTTTTGCGGTTAAACCTGCTGCTCCGTTGCCTGAGTCGCAGACAACTTTGAAACGTTTTGTGAAAGGGAGCGTGAATTTTGAGACTAACATTTTGAGATACTCATCGTTAATGTCAGCGTGAGTAACTTTCCCGTTACCTTTCTCGAAATTCCCGGCCTCTGCTATTGCGTGAATGTTCCTGACCTCACTGCCCCATAAAGTTCCGCGTTCAAAGCAGAGTTTGAGTCCGTTCATGTCAGGGGGATTATGCGAGCCGGTAATCATAACTCCTCCGTCAAAATTGAAACGTATTAAGCTCCAATACAACATCGGTGTCGTAACCAGTCCCACGTCAATAACATCAAGACCTGCCGAAGTTATGCCCTCAATCATAGCCGACTTAATGCGCGGAGTTGAGAGCCTTGCATCACCGCCTATGGTTACTCCTGAAGTTACGCCTGCACGGATAAGCCATGAAGCATAAGCCTGACCGATTAATCTCACTGTTTCATCGGTTAAATCTTTGTCAGCGTTGCCGCGAATGTCGTACTCGCGGAAAATATTTAACGGTATTTTGTTTGTTGTCATGTTATTAAAAAAGGGAGCATGATTAACTCAATGCCCCCTGTAACCTCCTGTGTGAAATTTTACAGCATGTACAGCGAAATTCCATAGATTGCCAGAACCGCAACGACTCCCTGAATCAATGTCGCCATTGTCTGAGCCTTGTACGCAGTGTTCAGATCCATATCCGAGAACTGAGTTACAACCCAGAAATACGAGTCGTTAGCGTGTGAAACTACCATTGCTCCGCTGCCGATTGCCAGTGTTGCGAGGACTCCGCCCATCGGTGAACCGAGTCCCAATGACGCGAGCATAGGGGCGATTATTTCAGCGGTCGTTACGATTGCGACTGTCGATGAACCCTGAGCGGTTTTGAGCGCAGCAGCTATGATGAACGGAAGGAATATCCCGAAGTTGTAGGACGATAACGCCTCGCCGATGTAATGTCCCACACCGCTCGCAGCGATGACGGCACCGAGTCCGCCGCCTGCAGCAGTAATCATGATGATGTTAGCACCGTCCTTGACTCCTGTGCCAATCCAGCCGTTAGTAACTTCCTCATTGAGGGGTGCTAAGAAGAAGCAGAGAATTACACCGATTGAGAGTGCTATAACGGGGCTGCCCAAGAATGATGCAATGACGAAGAGTACAGATTCTTTGCCGCCGATTTTGGGGAGTATAGTCGGGTAACTGATGAACGAACTGAACGCAATCAGTATCAACGGAATGAGAATAGGCGCGAATGACTTGAAGACTGACGGGAGTTTGCCGTATTTGGCTTTGAGTTCCTCATACGAACCGCCTTCCTCAGTGTTAGTGTCGAACGGTACGGGGAGTTTCGGCCCTGCGATTAACGCATAGATGTATCCTGCGATTACTGAGATGATTGAAACGACTATACCCCACATAATGACCATGCCCAAATCCGCGCCGAGTTTATCCGCAGCAGCTATAGGACCGGGAGTCGGGGGGACTAAAGTGTGAGTGGCATACAGACCTGTTGAGAGTGCAATAGCCATAGTTGAGAGGCTGACTTTGCTTCTGCGAGCTAATGATTTGTTGAGGGACGAGAGGATTACGAACCCTGAGTCGCAGAAAACGGGGATTGAGACTACCCATCCTATGAGGCTCATAGCGAGTGCGGGGCGTTTTTCGCCGACAACGTGAAGAACTGAGTCGGCCATCGTGAAAGCGGCTCCTGATTTTTCGAGCATTGCACCGATTATAGTACCGAGAAGAATTACGATACCGATACCCCTGCAGGTTCCGCCGAAGCCGTTGAGGATAGTGTCGAGTACTTTAGCAGGCGGCATACCGACGGCTAATCCCATAGCGAGAGCAACGGCGAATAATGCGACGAACGGATGGAACTTCATCTTAGAGATGAGGAGAACCATTAAGATGATGGCGATAATGAGAATTACAACTAACATTGAACCCTGAACCATGATAAAAAAAATCTCCTTCCTGAAAATGATTTTGTGAAAATTAAATGTGTTGTGTAAAATTATAACAAGTTTACGTGAAAGGCGGCTCATTGATTTGAATGAACGTATGAAGATGACCGCTTTCAGACAGGAGTTTTTTTTCATGACAGGCAACGAAATCACTCTATCTCAAATGCTCGCAAGACGCGAACAGCGTGCTAATTCCCAGCAGTCTTTTCTCGCTCAATATCATTCGCCTTTGGTCTCGTTCAGCATGAACATTCCGGGCCCGGTTAAAACAAATGAATTAATCCGCAGGGCTTTCGACATCGGACAAATCTTAATCCTTGAGGGACTCGCACGCTTAAACGCTAAAATCCTCGATGCCTCTGAAATTCATGAGGACACAGGCGATGAATTACTTTTGGCAGTTTGCAGCGTTTCACCCGAAAAACTAAAAGACTTAGCCGTTCACATCGAAAACTCTTCACCGATAGGAAGATTATTTGACATTGACATTATTGACCCTTTAGGAAGAAAATTATCACGTCAGGATTTCAGAA
>JAFTBA010000027.1 GCA_017458545.1 Synergistaceae bacterium
TATGTTTACTAAGGTGATTTCCTGATTAGCGGTCAGGCCATTATTTTGTTCACTAACCGCCCAAATAAGCCTTCCTTACTTCCTCAGACGCTAAAAGCTCCTGCCCTGTCCCGGTAGTAACTATTCTTCCGGTTTCCATAACGTACCCTCTGCTCGCAATACTCAGTGCCATCTGTGCGTTCTGTTCAACAAGAAGTATAGTCGCTCCTGTCTTATGCAAATCGGCAATAATCTCGAATATCTGTTCAACCAGAATAGGAGCTAATCCCATAGACGGCTCATCAAGCATTAACAGTTTAGGACGGCTCATCAACGCTCTTCCCATTGCTAACATCTGCTGTTCACCGCCCGATAACGTCCCTGCAGTCTGGCGCATTCTCTCCTTCAGTCTCGGAAACAGTCCGTAAACCTTCTCCAAGTCCAACGAAATATCATCGTTCTGTGTGTACGCTCCCATCTCAAGATTTTCCTGTACCGTCATCTGTGCGAACACTCTCCGGCCTTCAGGCACCTGCGCCAATCCACGCTCGACAATCTTATGCGGAGGTACTTTAGCGAGGGGTTCGCCCAAGAACGAGACGCTCCCGGTTGCAGGGTGAAGCAGTCCCGAAACAGTATTCAGTGTTGTTGACTTGCCTGCACCGTTCGCTCCGATTAACGTTACTATTTCACCCTCGTAGACCTCGAATGATATTCCTTTAATCGCGTGTATGCTCCCGTAATAGACGTTTATGTCCTCTACTTTTAATACAGGTTCGTTCATCGTTTAAGCCTCCTTCTTTCTGCCGAGATAGGCTTCAATTACTGCAGGATTGCTCTGAATTTCATCGGGAGTACCTTTAGCAATTACATGGCCGAAATTCAATACGCATATTCCCTCGCAGATATTCATTACCAGACTCATATCGTGTTCTATTAACACTATTGCTATCTGGAACATCTCATGAACTTTCCTTATGTTGTCCATCAAATCGGCAGTCTCTGAAGGATTCATACCTGCTGCAGGTTCATCAAGCAGCAGCAATGACGGATTAGTTGCCAAAGCCCTTACTATTTCGAGTCTCCTCTGAGCCCCGTAAGGCAATGACCCGGCAGGTGCGTCAGCCATATGCTGCATGTCAAAAATAGAGAGCAGTTTCAACGCTCTTCTGTGTGCAGCAACTTCCTCGCGTCTGTAATTAGGCAGTCTCAGTATCGAACTTACCATGTTGTAACGCATTTCATTGTTCATTGCTGTTTTAACGTTATCGATTACGCTCATGTTACGGAACAGTCTTATGTTCTGGAACGTCCTGGCAATTCCTGCTTTGTTAACCTGCATAGTACTCATTCCGTGAGTATCCTGACCGTTCAACAGAATAGTACCTGTTGTAGGCTGATACACTTTCGTTAAGAGGTTGAAGACTGTTGTTTTGCCTGCACCGTTAGGGCCGATTAACCCGACGATTTCAGTACGTCCTATAGTCAGATTGAAATCCTCAACGGCCTTAATGCCTCCGAGAGTTATACCCAGTTTTACGCATTCAAGAACGGGAGCTCTTTCAGCGTCTCTCTCAGGAAGTATTGACCTTGACGGAACGGGAACGTATTTAGTTTTTTCTTTCATGATTAATCGGCCTCCTTATGCTTGAACGGATTGAGACGTGAAAGAAATTCCTTTATCTCAGCGTTATTGGTTGCCAGCATCATAACAATCAGGACAACGGCATACAGTAACATTCTGTATTCTGAAAAGCTCCTTAATTTTTCGGGCAGTATCGTCAGAACCGCAGCCGCTATAATTCCGCCTAACATATTTCCCTGACCGCCTAAAACTACGAACACTAATATTAATATCGAGGTGTTGAAATCGAATTTGTTTGCAACTATTGTAGAGTAGTTCATTGCGAATAATGCCCCTGCAGCTCCTGCGAGTGCTGCCGACATTACGAAAGCCATCATCTTGTACTTAGTGATGTCGAGTCCTATGCTTTCGGCAGCAATTCTGTCATCCCTTATGGCCATGAAAGCCCTTCCCGAACGCGAGTTGACGAGGTTAAACACGATTATCAGCGCAATCATTAACAGTATAAATCCTGCAGGGAACGTAGCAATTTTTTGAATACCGCTGATGCCCATAGGCCCTCTGATGATTAACTTTCCTCCAGGGAGTAATCTTGTAGTGTCAGATAGCATACTGAATTGAAGACCCTGCGAGTCGACACCTAAGTAGAAATTATTGAGAATGCTCTTAATGATTTCGCCGAATGCAAGAGTAACTATCGCTAAGTAATCGCCTTTGAGTCTGAGTACGGGTATGCCTATGATGAACCCTGCTGCAGCAGCGAAAACAGCTGCGATTATCATAGCTATAGCGAGTCTTACGGGAGCAAAGGGAATAACGTTCTGCATGAGTACTGCAGCTGCTACGCCTGAGAAAGCTCCTACTGACATGAACCCTGCATGACCGAGCGATAATTCGCCTAGAATGCCTACGACAAGATTAAGTGAAACGGCCATGACCATATACGCGCAAATAGGAACTAACATACCGCGCATTGACGAGCTTAAAATTTTTGTTGAACTCATGACCTGACATATTATGTAAGCTGCTATGACTATTGCATAGGTCAGGTAAATTCTTCTTGCTTCAACGCGCTTTAAGTTTATGAGTCTCCGCATTGTCATAATAGTAATCACACCTTCTCCTGCGTCATTTTTCCGAGCAGTCCTGCAGGCTTAACGAGAAGCACTACGATTAACACACCGAACACAACAGCGTCCGATAACTGGCTCGAAATATAAGCCTTTGCGAAAATCTCAATAACTCCCAGCATTAACCCTCCCAAGAATGCACCGGGTATTGATCCTATACCGCCGAACACTGCGGCAGTGAATGCCTTAATGCCGGGCAATGCTCCTGTTGTGGGCATGAGGGTGGGGTATGCTGAACAGAGCAGTGCGCCTGCGACAGCAGCGAGTCCCGAACCTATTGCGAACGTCATAGAGATAGTAGCGTTGACGTTAATACCCATTAACTGGGCAGCACCTTTGTCTTCTGAACATGCGCGCATGGCCTTGCCCATTTTAGTTTTGCTGATGAAGAGGGTTAATACGGCCATGATTACGAGACAAGCACCGATTGTGAGGGCAGTGATGTGAGAGATTGAGAGTTCACCGTCAAAGAGTCTGAATGCTCCTCTGCCTATTATTGACGGGAAGACTTTGGGATTTGATGACCATAACAGCAATGCTGTGTTCTGCAGAAAATAGCTCATGCCTATAGCCGTGATTAAGACCGCTAATGAAGGAGCCTGACGTAACGGCTTATATGCTAAACGTTCAACGATAATTCCGAGAAGGGTGCAGACAATCATAGCGATGAGTACTCCGAGAAAGGGATGAAGCTCATATCTTGATGTCGCGTAGAAACAAACATAAGCACCTACCATAATGACATCGCCGTGAGCGAAGTTTAACATTTTGGCGATGCCGTAAACCATTGTATAGCCCAGAGCGATTATAGCGTAGATACTGCCCAGACTGATACCGCTGATAAAGAAATTCAGAAATGTCATGAAAATTTAATGTCTCCTTATACGAAAAGAGCAGCCGGATAATTTTCAGTGGCCGATATTACCGACTGCCCGTTAAACCGTAGGGATTAGGGGTTAGGGTTTAGGGCGGAGGGGTTAGCTATTCCCCTATCCCCTCTACCCTATACCCTGTTCCCTATCCCCTAGTCTAATCCGACATATGCGCCGTTCTTTATGACCATACCTTTAGGGTCTTTAGTAACTTCGCCGTTTTTCGCCCACTTAACGTTCTCTCCTGTTACGCCGTTGAACGTCATTGTCGTGAACTGCTCGATCATTTTTCCGCAAAGTTCCTCAGCATTCATAGAGGCATTAGCTTTAGCCTGAGTGAGTGCCTGACAGTAGGCATAAACGCAGTCATAGCCGTCGGCAGCAAACTGGTTGGGAATCTCGTTATGTCTTTCCTGATACTTTTTGACGAAATTCTGAGTCTTTTCGTCCTTAGCGTCAGCATTGAAAGGTGTTAAGAGCATAACGCCCTCAGCGAGCGATTTGTCGAACCCTTCCATAGTGAGAATGCCGTCCATACCGTCAACACCGAACCACTTAGGAGCATAGCCCATAGCCTGAGCCTGAGCGAGAATGAGTGAAGCAGGCTGATAGTACATCGGGAGGAAAACGAGTTCCGCGCCTTTGTCCTTAGCGTCAGTGAGCTGAACTGAGAAATCGTTATCGTTGCCGTCAGCAAATGTAGTTTCGCTTACGACTTCGAGACCGAACGCGGGTGCTTTCTCAACGAAAGTATCACGAATACCCTTTGA
>JAFTBA010000170.1 GCA_017458545.1 Synergistaceae bacterium
AAACACTGCGTGAAAATCTGCTGAGGTCATTGCCTTACGTTTTCCCTAATGTGCTGTTCACATCGTCAGTTCCAAACAACATAGAGATTAACGACACCAGAGCCAACAAAGGGGACGGCCTGAAATTTCTTACCGAATACTTAGGGCTTCCGATTGAGTCGACATTAGCATTCGGTGACGGACTGAACGACATCAGCATGATTAAAGCTGCAGGAATAGGAGCAGCTATGGCTAACGCTGTTGCAGAGGTGAAAGAGGCTGCTGATTATGTTACGCTTGACTGCAACAATGACGGTGTTGCCGAAGGAGTCAAACGGTTTTGTTTCGGACAGTAACTATTGTTGCGCTGTGCATTAACGTTGAACACATAGGGCGTATACTTCTGTCTGACCCTGACTCTCTCGTGTTCAATTACGGAATGGCGTTCAGCGTTTTGCAGGATATGCCCGTTCTGACGACTGTGCTGTCAGGGATTGCGTGTTTGCTTATAGGAGCGGTATTTGTGTTTGCGAAACTCAACAGGGCCGAAAGAATAGGGTATTCGGTTATGCTTGGGGGTGCTGTGTCGAACTTCGCAGAAAAATTAATACTCGGTTATGTTATAGACTGGATACCGCTTCCGTTTGTACCGCTGACGATTAATATTGCTGATATTGAGGTGTCTTTAGGGGCGTTAATTGCGTTTCTGAATTTCACTGTGTGAGGACTCCCCTGAACGGTTTTCAGGGGAGCTGCTGTTTATGAGGGATTACTTTTCAGCTTATTCAGTTCATCACGGACTATTCCGCGAACATCATCAGAGGTTGTGTATTTGTTCTTATCCTTGAACATATCACGGAACATAGGCGCAAGTGTTATCGTAAATCCTACAATAGCTACTACTATTGCAAAGGTTGCAAAATGCCAGTTCATTGATGTTTGCATATCCTCTATTTTTACGGCATTTATGCGTACTTCGGTTTTGACTTCCCTGATTTGCTCTTTCAATTCGTCTGTTTTGGCTTCAAGTTTATTATCAAGCTCAACAATCCTGCCGTCTATGTAAACTTTCAATCCCTCAATCTTTGCGTCAATTAGTGTACCTATAATTTCAATATCGCTGCTGGTCATTTTCTTTCACTCCCTTTTTACCCTGAATTATAATACAAAAAGTTCCATCAAAGAACTTTCAAGGGGTTGTTATTCAGGACTGCCTTTCAGCCTCGCAAATTCATCGCGTATTAAACTGCGAAATTCATCATCGCTTTTGCGGTTTCGTCTGTCCCTGAACAGTTCGAGGAGCGTAGGCGCAAGAGTGAGAATCATCGCAGCTAAACCTATCATTGCTCCGAAAACAGTAAATCCTATCGTCTGATAGTGCTGAAGCATATCTATTTTTGCGGCATTGACCTCTACTTTTCGCTCAACAGCACTGATACGGGCATCGAGTTTATTCTCAAGTTCAACAATCCTGCCGTCTATGTAAACTTTAAGCTCCCTTATTTCTGACCGTATAACTTCAACATCATTGCTTGTCATATTTATCCGCTCCTTTCTTTTTACGAATTATAGTACAAAAAAACTCCCATGCGTTTCACCGCAAGGGAGTATCATTTTCACACTGCAATTATTACTTCACTGCCTCAAATCCCTTCTCAAGGTCAGCAATAATATCATCAATATGTTCAGTCCCTATTGACAGCCTTATCGTAGTCGGCCTTATTCCGCACGACAACAATTCCTCTTCACTGAGCTGTGAATGTGTTGTTGACGCAGGATGAATCACCAGCGATTTCACATCGGCAACGTTCGCTAACAGTGAGAACAGTTCGAGGCTCTCCGTAAATTTCTTGGCCGTCTCAGCGTTACCCTTAATGTCAAACGTAAATATCGACCCTGCACCGTTAGGGTAATACCTTGCGTAAAGCTCGCCCTGTTTACCCGACTCTAATGACGGGTGATTAACCCTCTCAACCTGCGGATGACCGTTCAGGAACTCAACAACCTTCAATGCGTTCTGAACATGACGCTCAACCCTGAGCGATAACGTTTCGAGTCCCTGTAACAGCATAAATGAGTTAAACGGCGACTGGCAAGCCCCTAAATCACGCATTAACGTTGTCCGCAGCTTAATGATGTAAGCGAGTTTTCCTGCTGCTTCGGTGAAGACTATGCCGTGATACGATGGGTTAGGCTTTGAGAGGCCGGGAAATTTATCGTTCATAGCCCAGTCGAAATTACCTCCGTCAACAATCACTCCTCCCATCACAGTACCGTGACCGCCCATAAATTTTGTTGCCGAATGAACGACTACATCAGCACCGTATTCAATCGGCCTGCACAAAAACGGTGTCGCAAAAGTGTTATCGATTACCAGCGGCAAACCGTTTTCATGCGCGACTTTAGCGATAGCTTCAATGTCAATGACATCTGAATTAGGATTGCCGAGAGTTTCAGCATATAGTAATTTAGTGTTGGGCTTAATAGCTTTTGCGAAGTTCTCAGGCTCTGAAGGGTCAACAAATGTCGCAGTCAATCCCTGTTCAACAAGAGTGTTTGCGAAAAGATTAAACGTTCCGCCGTAAAGGTTAGTTGATGAGACGATATGACTTCCTGCAGTTGCGATGTTCTGAACTGCGTAAGCTATTGCCGCTGAACCTGACGATGCTGCCAGCGCACCGACACCCGACTCAAGTGCAGCGACTCTCTTCTCGAACACATCATTTGTCGGGTTCATCAGGCGCGTGTAAATGTTACCGGGTTCGGTTAATGCGAATCTTCCTGCTGCAGTTGCCGAGTCCCTGAAGACGTATGATGTTGTCGCGTAAATAGGTACTGCCCTCGAATCGGTTACGGGGTCGGGGGATTCCTGGCCTGCATGGAGCTGAATGGTCTCGAATTTGTACTTGCTCATGAAGGATATTCCCTCCTTAATTCATTGCTGTAATATAAAAACAAATTCTACACCAAACTCAAATTCCACACCAAACTCAAATATTATTTATCCTGTCAAAAATGATTCTTTTATTATGTTACAATATTTTTATCAGAAATCAGCATTTTTTTTACAGCAAAAGGAGGAAGATTATGCCTATCGTTTTCAAGTGCAAAATGTGCGGAGGAGACTTAGACATTAAAGAGGGAGCTACCATCGTTAAATGCCTCTACTGCGGAAGCAAGCAGACACTTCCCAAAATTGACGACGACAAACGAAGAAGCCTCTACAGCCGTGCAAATTATTTCAGGCAGAACGGTGATTTCGATAAAGCCGTTAAAATTTACGAACAGATACTCAGCGAGGATAATACTGACGCTGAAACTTACTGGTCGTTAGTCTTATGCCGTTACGGTGTCGAATATGTCGAAGACCCTTCAACACATACCCGTGTCCCTACTGTCAACAGAACTCAGGCCATACCCGTAACTTCAGACGCTGATTACAAAATGGCCCTGAAATATGCTGATGTCTCTCAGTATGCGGTCTATGAGGCTGAAGCAAGAGCTATCGACAAAATTCAGCGTGATATGCTCGAAATTTCAAGGCGCGAAAAACCTTTTGACGTTTTCATTTCATACAAGGACAGCGACATTAACGGTCAGCGTACTGTTGACTCTGTTTTGGCTGTTGACCTGTACGAAAAACTCACTCAGGAGGGTTTCAAGGTCTTTTGTT
This sequence comes from Synergistaceae bacterium, assembly GCA_017458545.1. Lineage (GTDB taxonomy): Bacteria > Synergistota > Synergistia > Synergistales > Aminobacteriaceae > JAFUXM01. The sequence continues at coordinate 3,653 of JAFTBA010000170.1, forward strand.
CCCGGATTACCCTTGAGGACAAAATAGGTCAAAAATACGAGCCTTATATCTTCGCTGCTCTCAATTCCGCGCCCGTAATGATTGCGCTCGGTACACGCCCCGAATATTTCAATGCCGTTTGGGTTCGCAACGAATGGAGCAGATACCTCAACATGATTCACAGCGGTGCAAAGAAAACGTTAATCCCGGCTTTCAGGGACATGTCGCCCTACGAACTGCCCGAAGAATTTTCACACCTTCAGGCGCAGGACATGAGCAAGATCGGGTTCATGCAGGATTTAGTACGGGGAATTAAGAAGTTAATCCGCCCCAATACCCCCAAAGCTGAAACCGTCAGGACTGAAACTGTCATAGTCAACGAAAGAACATCGAACGCTGCCCCCTTGCTCAAACGTGCGTTTATGTTCCTTGAGGAGGGAGATTTCGCGAACGCTGAGACTTACTTCGAGAGAGTGTTAGACCTTGACCCCGAAAACGGTACGGCCTATCTCGGCAAGCTGATGGTCGAAAAAAGAGTCAGAAATCGTGAAGACTTAGCGGAATTGCCAGAGCCTTTTGACAGGGAGAATAACTATCAGAAAGCCGTGCGCTATGGAGACGCTGAACTTGTCGCGGAACTTGAGGGGTATATCGCGGCCATTAAGGACAGAGTCA
>JAFTBA010000004.1 GCA_017458545.1 Synergistaceae bacterium
ATAATGCGAGTGCTGACGGGAGGGGATTTGCAGTTTCGGGCGGAGTTGCTGAGGCTGTTGTGAACTGCATAAAGAATCTCCATCCTGAACGCGAAGTGTTGACCGAACGCGCTGAAGGACTCAATGACTGCCGTAAGATGCTTCTAATGGCTAAGGCAGGGAAACGTAACGGGTATTTGCTTGAGGGCATGGCATGTCCCGGAGGGTGCGTAGGCGGTGCAGGGACTGTTGAGCTGATTAATCAGGCCGCTAATGAGGTAGCGAAGATTAAGAAAATGTCGAAGAAAGTTCACGCATACGAGAGTGAATTTGAGAAGATACTTCCTGAGCTTGAGGAGTGAACAGTTGACGGAGTGCTAAAACATTCTGCTTCCCTGTATAATTCAGGGAGGCAGTTTTTATTTGGAGGGTGATGAAATCATGAAGACCGTTAGTATTCAGCTTGCAGTTCCCGAAGGAATGATACCTTATTTTGACGAGGAGGATTCTTTTGAGAGGAATGCTATGTTAATTTACCCGTTAATACATAACATGAAAATTTCGCACGGAAGGGCTGCGGAAATTCTAGGTGTTTTCAAACGGGACTTGATAGAGTATTACAATTCTATAGGTATTCCGTATCTTAATCAGAGCAAAGATGACATTATCGGAGATTTGGCAGCGTTTGAGAGAGTAATGGCGAAGAAATCATGATTGTTGTATCGGATTCGACTCCTTTAATCACACTGATGAAAGCGGCACAGCTTAATATTCTTCATGACCTTTTCGGAGAGATTGTTATTCCTGAAGCAGTACACAGAGAACTTACGGTAAATCCTGCATACGCTGATGAAGCTGAACAAATCAACAGTTCTGAATTTATCCGAGTAATTTCAGTTGAGGACAGGAAAACTGTATTCGTTCTTCAGCGTACGGCAGGTCTTGATTTGGGTGAGAGTGAAGCGATAGTTTATGCTGATGAGAATAACGCTGATTTACTTCTTGTTGACGAGACATCGGGACGGCGTGTTGCGAAGTTTATGGGACTGGAAATTATGGGGAGTATAGGTGTTCTTGTGCTGGCATTCAAAAAAGGATATTTGAACCTTGAAAATGCAGAGGTAATTTTCCAGAAAATAAGAAATTCTAACCGTCATATCAGTGAAAAACTCATAAAAGACGCTCTCGATATTATCCGTCGGTAGTGAGTAAAAAAATATGGCAGTTCAAAAAAATTTGTCTCCTTTTTCCTGACTCTCATAATGGTATAATACGCCTTAAACCAAGAAAATAACGAGGAGGATAAAAATCATGGCGAACAAGTACGCAGGAACACAGACGGAAAAGAATTTGCAGGCGGCTTTTGCAGGCGAGTCGCAGGCGCGGAACAAGTACACCTATTTTGCATCGAAGGCCAAGAAGGAAGGTTTCGAGCAGATAGCGGCAATCTTCCTTCAGACAGCGGCAAACGAGAAAGAACACGCTGAGATCTGGTTCAAAGAGCTTGACGGGATCGGAGATACAGCGGCTAACCTGACGGCAGCGGCTGAGGGCGAGAACTACGAGTGGACGGACATGTACGAGGGATTCGCTAAGACTGCTGAGGAGGAAGGCTTCAAGGCGTTGGCGGCGAAATTCAGAATGGTAGCGGCGATTGAGAAACACCACGAGGAGAGATACCGCGCATTGCTGAAGAACGTTGAGGCTCAGGAAGTATTTGCACGGAGTGAGGTAAAGGTCTGGGAGTGCAGGAACTGCGGACACATTGTTGTCGGCACTAAAGCTCCCGAAATTTGCCCTGTATGCGCTCACCCCAACGCGTATTTCGAGAGTCACGGCGAGAACTACTAGGATTTGAACGATCTCCCCTGTCGATGAGACGGGGGA
>JAFTBA010000171.1 GCA_017458545.1 Synergistaceae bacterium
CCAATAGCTGCCCTGCTCGACACTAAAGGCCCTGAAATACGTACAGGCCATATGCAGAACGGCGAAATCAATCTCGTTCAGGGCGCAAAAATCATACTCTCATCATGCGATGAACCTTTCGAGGGTACTCCCGAAAAAATCTGGGTTAATTACAAGCTGCTTGCTCAGGAAGTAACAAAAGGCCAGAACATTTACATTGATGACGGCGCGTTAAACCTCGAAGTAGAATCCATTAACGGCGATGAAGTTACATGCAAAATCATTGTCGGAGGTCCTCTCCGTAACACTAAAGGCATTAACTTACCGGGTGCTGACATAACTCTCCCTGCCCTCTCAGAAAAAGATAAGCAGGATATTGCCTGGGGCATTCAGCACGGTATGGAATACCTTGCTGTTTCTTTCGTTAAAACAAGACAGGACATCATTGAAGTAAGAAGACTCATTCAGAAATACGGCTCAGCCATGAAAATACTCGCTAAAATCGAAACACGTCAGGCCGTTGACAATTTCGCCGAAATTGTTGACGTTGTTGACGGCGTAATGGTAGCGCGCGGTGATTTAGGTGTTGAGATTGCTACTGAGGACGTGCCTTTAGTCCAGAAAAGAATCATCGAAATGTGCCGTGTTCGCGGTAAAGCCGTCATCGTTGCTACTCAAATGCTCGACTCAATGATTCGCAACCCAAGACCCACTAGGGCAGAAGCCTCTGACGTTTCAAACGCCGTACTTGACGGAACTGACGCAGTAATGTTATCGGGCGAAACTGCCTCAGGAAATTACCCTGTTCAGGCAGTCGCAACAATGAGAAGAATCGTTGACCGCGCTGAAAAAGAGTTACAGATTTGGGGCAACCACAAGAACAAAGAACAGAACCCCCTCGAACTCGAAGGCATACCCGTTCCCGACGCTGTCTCAGGTGCTGCGGTACTCATCGCAAAACAGGTCAAAGCTCCTGCAATAATCTCACTCTCACGTTCAGGACTCACAGCAAAAATGATCAGCAAGCACAGACCTGAATGCCCTATTCTCGGCCTCACACCTTCACAGCAGACTTGGAGGGAGTTAGCTTTATGGTGGGGAGTCCAGCCCGTTAAACTCGCTGAGATGTCAGACATTAACGTTGCAGCACGCGAAGCGGTAACTACCTGTGTAAGCAAAGGACTCCTTCCCGAAGGTGAATTAGTCGTCATAACTGCAGGCGTTCCCGTAGGCCGTCCCGGTTCAACGAATGTTGTTGAAGTTCTCACTACAGGTACTGTACTTTTATCGGGAACTCCTTTGTCGCACAAGAACGCTACAGGCAAAGTATGTATTGCCCGTACTCCTCAGGAAGCTATCGAAAAAGCTACTCCGGGCTGCATACTTGTTGTGCGTCAGCTCAATGAGGAATACAAGCCTGTACTGGACAAAGTAGGGGCAGTACTTTTCGAGAGCGGTTTGCTTTTTTCGGAGGGCAATTCGCTTGCTATGGATTACAATTTGCCGTGTATCGTAGGAGTTGCAGATGCTTTTTCGACTCTTATGGACGATGATATTATTTCGATTGACGGCACAAGAGGACTGGTTTATCGCGGAACGGTGAGGCTTGTTGTCTGATGCTGATTAACCTCGTCAACTTACGCAGCTTAATCGACATAGCTATCGTATCATTCATCATTTACAGAATACTTGTGCTGCTTGTCGGAACACGTGCCGTTCAGCTCATCAAAGGGGTATTCTTTCTCGTGTTAATGCTGGGAGTTGCGATACTGCTTCATTTCCGTTTGCTGACATGGTTTTTGCAGACAACGTTAATTGCGTTAGGACTGGCAATCCCTATAGTGTTTCAGCCCGAACTCCGCAAAATGCTTGAGGAATTAGGCAAAGGACAATCCTACCTCTTCAAACGCACAATGTCATCAGATGAGGCAGATGTCAGAGTGAATCAGATAGTCGGAGCATTAAATTACCTGAAAGCACACAAGATAGGAGCACTTTTAGTTTTTCAGCAGGACGTAGGATTAGGTGATTACACCCAGACAGCTATACAGTTAAACGCGCGTATAACTCAGGAATTAATCATCTCTATTTTCTGGAAGGATAACCCTCTTCATGACGGAGCTGTTATTCTGGACAAATATAACCTTATTGCAGGAGGGTGTTATCTTCCGTTGGCAGACGCTCCTGAAATTTCGCGCTGGTACGGAACAAGGCATAGGGCTGCGCTTGGAATCTCAGAAGTTTCAGACGCATTAGTTCTTATAGTTTCGGAGGAACGCGGAGACATATCACTTGCTGTTAAGGGGAGGCTGTCGAAGAACATTAAAGATTTTCAGGTTGAACGTTTACTGAAACATTATTTTGCAGGTGAACAGGTGCTTACGGGTTGGAAAGGTTTAATGAAGACATTGAGCAATATATTCTGGGTTAAGAACGCTGAACAGGATACCGGAGGTTTAGTGAAGTGAAATGAAACTGAAACAGAAACTTAAAGATTTTGACTTCAACGGAATATTCACATCCCCATGGGCATTATGGTTTTTCTCGATAGTAACAGCTGTTTTAATGTGGATATATGTTACAGCGATAGACGAGGCAGCATTCATAACAAGAAAATTCACATGCCCTATTGAATACAGAGGGCTCGATACTCAGTCAATACTTCGCGGAAAAATCTCGGAAGTTGACATTGAAGTGAGAGGCACTGAAGAAGCGATAATGATGCTGGATTACAATAACGTTCACGCATTTGTTGACGCAAGGAATCTTTTGCCCGGAAAAAAATACACGGTTAACGTTAATGTTGAAATGCCCAGAAATTTAACGCTGATTTCATGTTTTCCCTCACAGGCAGTACTCGATATAGTGAGACAGGTAACCAGACTGATGAATGTTGAGACAGTATTGCCGCAGAACATTCCCGAAGGACAGTATATTGAAGGTGTTGAGATTATCCCTAAGGAAGTCGGCATAAGAGGTGCTGAAGACGATCTCGCTAAGGTCGGGAGCGTAAGGGTAACGCCTACTTTCGAGGAGTTACAGAAGGGTGCTGAACTCTTAATGCCTGTTAAATTTGCACAGTCAGAACCGTTTGAGGGTACAGTAACGATTGAGCCTGCACAGGTGAGATTCAGGGGTATGTTAGCGCGCGGACTTCCGAGAAAAAAAGTCCCTGTTAACGTCAGGCTGGCAGGCAGACTCGACTCTGACTACGAAGTTCAATCGGTGGTAACGGATCCGTCAGAGGTTCAGATTGAGGGTAAGGCTGAGGATTTAGCGAAAGTTGAAGCTGTTGACACTGAGGTTATTGAAGTGTCATCGATGAACTCGGACATGGTAGTTGTAGTACCGTTGAGGCAGCCTGAGACGGAAGGAGTATCGATTGCTTCATCGACATCGGTAAAGGTCAGCATAAAACTCACTGAGGCACATGCCGAGAAAATGATAGCTAATGTTCCCGTTGAACTTCGTGGAACGTCCCAGCCGAAAAATTGGGTTTGCAGTCCCCCGCATGTGTCCGTGAGTATTGAGGGTAAGCCGTCAATGATAGGGAATCTCGATGAGGATAACGTGAAACTTACGGTTTACGCTGATATGTCAAATATATTTATGACACCAGTAACGCTCCCCCTTAGAGCCGAAATAACATCAGGTGATGCTCTCAGGATAGTGAGAATAGAACCGCAGAATATTACGGTGAACAGTCTTGAGGGAAGATGAAGAAGTTTTCCCCTTTACGAGTGATGATTCATGCGTAGAGGGGAATTTTTTAGGGGGCTGCATGTTGGAGAAAGAGATTGATTTTGCGGAGATAGACAGGATTAACCGGAGTTTTCCGTTTGAACAGCGATGGGAGAATTTAACGCTTGGTAATGATTTTATGTTCGGGAAAGTTTTTCAGGATACGGGTCTTTGCCTTGAACTTGTGAAGCTGATACTGCCTGAACTTAATATTGAGAGGATAGAGCGTCTTGAACAGCAGAAGAGCGCGAAAGAAACGTTTGATACGCATGGAGTGAGGTTTGATGTGTATCTTCACGATGATAAAGGGAGGATAATTGTTCTTGAGATGCAGATTGCGAACAGGAAGGATCTTCCCAGACGCGCAAGGTCATATCATTCAAGTGCCGATCTCGATGCGAGGGAGACGGAAAAGCATAAGACTTATGACACAATGCCTGAGGTCATAATAGTATTCATATGTGAGTTCGATCCGTTCGGAATGGGAAGGAATGTGTATACGTTCAAGAATTATTGTGCTGAGGAACGTAACCTAATGCTCGATGACGGTGCATCAACAATTTTTCTGAACACTAAGGGTAAAGACAAAAGCATTTCGCCCGGAATGAAGGCATTTCTGGATTTTGTTGGCGGTAAAAGTTCTGATGATAAGTTTGTCAGACGGCTTGAAGACAGATTGAGTTACGCAAAACATAATTGGTATTGGAGGGCGAATTACGTGAAGGATATGTTAGATAGAAATTCCTTTGCGAAGGAATGTGAGGAACGCGGCATAGTAATCGGTGAGGCTCGCGGAATCGCAATCGGTGAAGCTCGCGGAGAAGTTCGCGGAATACATAAGGCTAATGTCGCTACGGCTTTGCGATTGCGTCAGATGGGTATGAATGACAATCAGATTAGCCTTGCTACAGGATTGTCATTCGATGAAATAGGAAGACTTTAACATGGACAGGGCTTCTTACTTAAACGAGTTAGATAGAAATTCCTTTGCGAAGGAATGTGAAGAACGCGGAATTGCAATCGGTAAGGAAAGCGGAATCGCAATCGGTGAGGCTCGCGGAGAAGTTCGCGGAATCGCAATCGGTGAAGCTCGCGGAGAAGTTCGCGGAATACATAAGGCTAATGTCGCTACGGCTTTGCGATTGCGTCAGATGGGTATGAATGACAATCAGATTAGCCTTGCCACAGGATTGCCATTCGATGAAATAAAGAATCTTTAACATGAACAGAGTTTTTCCTAATCATAATCATAAAAACATGGAGTGATACAAACTTGAATCATAAACGAAAATTATTCGGTACAGACGGAGTCAGAGACCTAGCTAACTCAGGCAATATGACTCCCGAATTAGCTCTCAAACTCGGAAGAGCATTCATTCAGTTCACGGGCGGACGAAAAATTGTTATTGGCTGCGACACCCGACTCAGCGGCAGAATGCTCGAAGGTGCGTTATATTCGGGCATGAGTTCCGAAGGCGCAGACATATACCTCGCAGGAGTAATCCCTACTCCGGGCATAAGCTACGCGGTTAAAGCTCTCAATGCTGACGGCGGTGCTGTTATCAGTGCGTCCCATAACCCTGCCGAATACAACGGCATTAAGTTCTTAGGTGCTGACGGCTGCAAACTCTCTGACGATGACGAACTCGCAATCGAAGAACGTCTCTCACTCTGCGAAACAAGCACCTCTCCAAATATCGGAGCTGTTCACGACTCGCCCGAACTCGTCAGCAATTACGCTAAACATATTGCCTCCCTCTTAAACTCCGAAGCAGTCATCGACAAAATTGCATTCGACTGCGCTAACGGTGCTTCAGCAAAAAGCGTACCGGTCCTCATAAACTCAACGCCCCTCGCAAATCTTAACACTTCAGTTATCTCTTGCAGCTATGACGGCCTCAACATCAATAAGTCCTGCGGCGTTATGCACATGGCCAATCTCACTGATTACGTCAAAAATAACGGCTTAAATCTCGGCTTTGCTTTTGACGGAGATGCTGACAGGGTATTAATCTCGGACAGTAAAGGACGAATCATTGACGGAGATATTATTCTTTGGGTATTGGGACGCTGGTTAAAACTTTCGGGAAATGACAAAGTTGTTGTTACAGTGATGAGCAACATGGCACTCGAAACCCATTTAGCCAACGAAGGTATAAAAACTCTCCGCTGTCCCGTAGGCGACAGGTATGTTCTTGAGACGATGAGAGAGTCGGGAGCAGGTTTAGGCGGTGAACAGTCAGGACACATCATTGCCTCTAAATTCACTTCTACAGGCGACGGGTTATGTACTGCAATGCTGTTCCTGAATGCCGTTCACGAATTAGACGAGGATATTTCAACATTGGTAGACAGGTTCGGGCGTTACCCTCAGCGACTCACTAACCTAACGCTCAAAAGACCGCGTGAAGCTGTTGACATGAAAGCGATTGATGGTATTGTAAACCTGTACAAAGAAAAAGTTTCAAACGGAAGAATCTTTATCCGCACTTCAGGAACTGAACCGCTGCTCAGAATACTTGTTGAAGCTCCTGACAGTGATACCGTTGAAAATTTATCAGTAACACTCGCGTTAAAACTTGAAGAATATTGTTAAGAGGAGAGAACGTTAATCATGTCCGTGAAAAAATGCCTTTTCCCTGTTGCGGGATTAGGCACGAGGTTTTTACCTGTAACAAAAGAAATCGCTAAGGAAATGTTACCGCTTGTGAACCGTCCTATTATCTCCTACGGTGTTGAAGAGGCATTAGCGTCAGGCTGTGAGGACATAGTAATGATTACTGGGCGCACTAAGCGTTCAATCGAAAATTACTTTGACCGTTCGTTTGAGCTTGAGGAAATTTTGAGGAAGCGCGGAAAACTTGAGCTTTACTACAAGATGATACACATTTCCGAAATGGCCGAAATGATGTATATCCGTCAGCGTGAACCTTTAGGGTTAGGCCATGCAGTATTATGCGGTGAACCCGTCTGCAAAGATGAGTATTTCGGAGTGATACTGCCTGATGATGTTTTTATCGGTGAAGTTCCAGTGCTTTCGCAGCTCGTGAAAGTACATGAGCGTTTAGGGGGCAGTGTTGTTGCGCTTGAACGTGTTGCTGATAAAGATGTTTCGCGTTACGGAATTGCTGCAGGTGTTGAAACTGAACCGGGAGTTTTCAGGATTAACGATATGGTTGAGAAACCTAAACTTAATGATGCTCCTTCACGTTATGCGATTATGGGAAGGTATGTTCTTTCGCCCGAAATATTCCCGTTGCTTCACGGACAGCAGGCAGGTGCAGGCGGAGAGATTCAGTTGACTGACGCGATAAGGGAGCTAGCGAAGAACGAACCTGTTTGGGGAGTCGTGTATGAGGGCAGGAGATTCGACTGCGGAACTCAAAAGGGATGGCTGAGTGCGAATATTCAGCTTGCATTAGAAGACGGTGAATTGCGCGAGGTAGTGATGGAGATTGTAAACTCACAGAAATAATTATGACTGAGATAAAGCAAAGCCGATACACCTTCGGGGAATATCGGCTTTTTGTTTTCGTAATGCAGCGTGAATTTTTGCCGTTACTATTCGACCGTAACGCTCTTGGCCAAATTTCTGGGCTTATCGACATCGAGCTTCCTCGCAACAGCAACATAATACCCCAATAACTGCAGCGGTATCACG
>JAFTBA010000172.1 GCA_017458545.1 Synergistaceae bacterium
ACAGTAATAATCCTCGACAATTCAATAACAGGTATGACAGGACATCAGCAGAACCCCACTACAGGACTCAACATTAAGGGAGATCCTGCAGGAAAGATTGACCTTGAGAGTCTGTGCAGGGCTATGGGATTCAGGAGGGTTAGAGTTGTTGACCCCTACAACCTGAAGGAATGCGAAGAGGCTTTGAAGGAAGAATTAGCCGCTGATGAGTCGTCAGTGATAATTTCGAGGAGACCGTGCGCATTGCTGAAGTACGTTAAGCATAACCCTCCGCTCAAAGTCAATACGGCCAAGTGCGTAGGGTGCAAATCGTGCATGAAAATAGGGTGTCCTGCTCTGTCGATGAAAAACGGAAAAGCTCATGTTGACGAAACGCTCTGCGTCGGGTGCGGAGTCTGTGAACAGAGATGTAAGTTCGGAGCGTTTGAGGGAGGCGAATAACATGGCTGAAATTGCGAAGGAAAATCAGAATGATGTTTACGTCCGCAAAGATGTTTTTGACGCACGCATGGACAGAATGGAAATGCTGCTCGAGAAGACTACTGTCGAAATTAAATCGTATGTCGATAAAGCTGTTGGAGAACTCAAAGCAGAAATAATCCACAACAGGAATGATATACAAGTCTTAAATGCGAGAGTCAATTCTCTGGAAAACACACTTTTCTGGTGGATTGGGGTATTCGGATTAATAGCCGCATTTGCAGTATTCATTCCGCCGATAATAGGGTTCTTCAAGAAAATATTTCAGCCCTCAGTAACCATTGAGGAGATTCAGCGTCTCATTGACACAGCAATCACTACCCGTTTAAGCGGAGGCGAATCGAAATGACAACGAAAAACATAATGATAGTCGGTGTAGGAGGACAGGGCAGTGTCTTAGCCAGCAAATTACTCGGTCATCTCCTGACCTCACAGGGCTATGACGTAAAAGTCTCTGAGGTTCACGGAATGAGTCAGCGCGGAGGCAGCGTAGTAACTTACGTGCGTTACGGGGACAAAGTATATTCCCCCGTAATCGACAAGGGACAGGCGGATTTCATAGTATCGTTTGAACTCTTAGAGGCTGCAAGATGGATTGAGTACCTCAGCCCCGAAGGTCAGATCGTAACTTCAACTCAGCAGCTTGACCCTATGCCCGTATTAACAGGAGCGATGACTTACCCCGATAACCTCCTTAATGAGATTCGCACATCGGGCGCAAAAGTTGACGCGCTCGACTGCTTAAAGCTCGCTGAAAAAGCAGGAAGTTCAAAAGCCGTTAACCTTGTACTGCTCGGAAGGTTATCGCATTATTTTGATGATATACCCGTTGAGGCTTGGAACGAAGCAATTACTTCATGTGTTCCTGCGAAATTCCTCGACCTCAACAGAAAAGCGTTTGAATTGGGAAAGAACGCATAGATTTAACACAAAGAAGGTTTTATTAGTATGCAGAAGTATTATCAGCCCGAAATTGAGACGATGCCCCATGAGAAAATTCATGAGCTTCAGAACGAACGTCTGCTTAAACAGGTTCGGCATGTCTGGGATAATGTCCCTTATTACCGCAGGAAAATGCAGGAAAAAGGTTTAACCCCTGACGACATTAAATCGCAGGACGATTTACACCTGTTACCGTTCCTGACGAAAGCAGATCTCCGTAACGCATACCCTTACGGCCTCATGGGTAAGCCCCTCAAAGACTGTGTGCGCATTCAGTCGACCTCAGGCACAACAGGCCAGAGAGTTGTAGCGTTTTACACTCAGAACGATTTACACATCTGGGAAACAATGTGCGCGCGTGCAATCGTTGCGGCAGGAGGAAGCAATGAGGATGTTGTACAGGTCTCATACGGTTACGGCCTGTTCACCGGAGGGCCGGGACTCAACGGTGGGAGTCATCTCGTAGGTTCACTTACTATCCCTGCTTCATCGGGTAACACTGACAGGCAGATTATGTTCATCAAGGATTTGTCGGCAACAATTTTATGCTGTACACCGAGTTACGCTGCATTTATCGGTGAACGCATGAAGGAAATGGGAATGACACCCGATGATATACCGTTAAAGGCCGGGATTTTCGGTGCTGAGGCTTGGAGCGAGAGCATGAGGCGAGATATTGAGGCAACAATGGGAATTAAGGCTTACGATATTTACGGGCTGACTGAATTATGCGGTCCCGGTGTTTCGTTTGAATGCTCCGACCAGAAAGGTATGCACATCAATGAGGATTACTTCATTGCCGAGATAATTGACCCCGAAACAGGCGAGGTATTACCCGAAGGAAGCACGGGTGAATTAGTCTTCACTACTCTCGAAAAAGAAGCGTTCCCGTTAATACGTTACAGGACGCGCGACATTACGAGCCTCACTCATGAACCCTGCCCCTGCGGAAGGACTCACGTCCGCATGACTAAGTTAAAGGGCAGGACTGACGACATGCTCATCATCAGGGGCGTTAATGTCTTCCCGTCACAGATTGAGACGGTATTATTGAATCAGGGTTATCCTGCTAACTACCAGATTATTGTTGACAGGGTGAACAACACTGACACGCTCGATGTGAGGGTTGAAATGACTCCCGAAATGTTCACGGATAATCTCGGTGTTGTCAATCAGCGTCAGGCCAAACTCGTTGAAGGTCTGCGCTCAATGCTCGGCCTCACTGCTAAAGTTACGTTGGTTGCTCCTAAAACGATAGTACGTTCTGAGGGCAAAGCAGTCAGAGTAATCGACAACAGAAAAATATAGAAAGGGTGAATCGTTATGAGCGTTAAACAGATTTCTGTATTCCTTGAGAACCGCCCCGGCTGCCTTCACGAAATGACTAAGGCACTTGCGGACGCGAATATAGATTTGCGCGGATTATCGCTCGCTGAGACGAGTGATTTCGGAATAGTGAGGCTTATTGTTGATGATGTAATGGGAACTGCAAACACTTTGAGGAACGCAGGTTTTGTAGCGAGCCTCACCGATGTTTTAGCGGTTGAAGTCCCTAACGTACCCGGCGGATTGAACAGGGTGTTAGAGATTCTTGACGGAGCAGGAGTGAACGTTGAATACATGTACGCTATACTGGGCAATAAGAAGTCAGATACTGCTTATATGATATTCAGGGTGAACGACAACACGAAAGCATCATCAGCGCTTTCGGGTTCTGGAGTGAAGATTATGGGAGCTGAGGAGCTTTCGGCACTGTAAGAGAGGAGCATACCCTCTGACTGATGGGGCTGTTGCTTTGGGAGTAACAGCTCTTTTTCTGCGCGTTAATTTTGCTTTGACTGTATAATCTTGTCGGAGGTGCTTAAAATTTCATGAGCATAAAGCAAATTTCTGTGATACTTGATGAACAGTCAGGTAGTCTGAGTGAGATGACGAAAGTTCTTGCTGATAAGAATGTTGAGATGAGGGCATTAACATTTCACGAGGCAGGGAATTTCAGCGTTGCCCGAATAATTGTCGATAATGTTTTGTGGGCATCATCTGCGTTATGGCAGGCAGGTTTTACAGCTGACACTGCAGATGTAACGGCAGTAGAGATTCCCGATAAGGACGGCGGACTTTCTTGTGTGCTTAATGTAATTGAGAGGGCAGGGATCGGAATCAAATATATGTATCCTGTACTGAGCCGTAAGAAAACTGTTTCATCAGGCGGAGGAATGCCGGTACTTGTTTTCAGGTTTAACGATGATGTTAAGGCAGCAGATGTTCTCAAGGCTGAAGGTATAAGGGTATTGGGACAGGGTGAACTTTCAGCACTGTAGGAATATAATTAGCGTTAAAATTTCAGAGTTCAGGAGGTTTATTTATTATCATGAAGAGCATTAAGTTTCGTTGTGTTTTGGCGTTAATCTTTGTAATTGCGTTTGCTGTTTCGGCGTTTGGAGGTGCGCAGGATTTTACGCTTGTCAACAACACGGGGCGTGATATATACGTTATCAACATCAGCCCCACGAAGACAAACGATTGGGAAGAAGATATACTCGGTTCAGATATTCTTGAGAACGGTGACTCGGTAACGGTACATTTCGGACTTGGAGAGACAAGGTACTGGGACATTCAGGCTATATTCAAGGACGAGACATCAATATCGTGGTACAACATTGACCTTCTCGAAACCTACAAAGTAACACTGAACAGTGATGCTACTGCAACGATCGAATAACTGACGGATATAAGCTGAGTTTTTCGTGAACAACAATAAAAATCCCTCCCCTGAAATTTAAGGAGAGGGATTAATTTTTTTACTCACATTTTGATATTGCGTCCTCAGCGGTTGCGCCTTTGAACATAATATCCAGCATACCTGGAGCATATCGGTCAAACATTACTGACGGAATGATTATGCTTCCCTTAACGACTTCCTCAGAGGGTGTAACCCCGTCGCAGTCAACAAATACCTTGTAGCGCACTTCCCCGTCGCTAACGTCGAGTTCAAAGTTACCGTTTCTGAGGCCGTAATTAGCGCGGCAAATGAACTCAGCCATTTCCCTCATTACGTCACTGTCATCGGAATCCGCCTCGATGGGGGAGATTGCATAGACCACATAGGAATCTTCTCTCACGGGAATGAAATACCTGAGATGTTTTAATTTGCTCTCGATACTAACTCCGAACGTGAAGACCCCGCGCTCATCGTCAAAATCAAACTTCCAGTCGTCTCCGACAAGGAAAGACCTTATGATTTCAACAATTTCATCCGAATACTCTGCGGCCATTTCTGCGTCGACTCCTTTGCGAAAAATTCTGTTACGGCCAATATAATATCACAAGTCCTTTATCCGTTACTGAAAACTTATAAAAAGTTGTAAAACAACCCTTATGTTAAAGGATTTTTTGTTCTGAATATTTATCGTTCCCCTTTCTTAAAGCTATAACTTTTTCTTAACTGTTTCTCAGCCCTCGTAATAAGTGATGTTGAACATGAGAAGATCATCATCAGTTTTGTTGGCGTAAGTATGCTTTTTGTTAGCGAGGAAACGTAAGGCTTCACCCTTTCCGATTTCGTAGGTCTCATTATCGAGAATGAGAGTGAATGTGCCTTCAATGACCATGATGTACTTCCAGACTTTTTCGCCGTGTGGTTTTTCGGGAATTTCGGTATGTGGAGCGATACGTGTTCTGAAGATTTCGAGCGACGTGTTTATGTCGTACTTGAAGATTTCCTGAAGGTCAACGTCTTTATGATTTGAGCGTTCCTGATTTTTTACGACCTCAATGAATTTGTCGGGGACTTTGAGCAGGGACGGGAGCGAAACTCTGATGCCGTCGCATATTTTGTGGAGGACGGCTACAGTGGGGCATTTTCTTCCGCGCTCAATGTCGCTGAGCATACTTTTGCTGACAGTGCTTCGGGCCGAAACGTCATCGAGTGAGAAACCGCGTTCAAGTCTTGCGCGTTTCAGGTTGATTCCGATTGTACGGGTCATTTCTTCTGTGTCAGTAAGTTTTATTTCTGTTTTTAACTCATTAGGATATATATTTTTCATTTGAATTTGCACATGAATGCCCCTGACTTTAAGTATGAGCAGGAGCATGAATGCGCCCTCCTTTTTTGAATTTTTTGTTAATTATATATTGCCTTGCGAATTAGCTTTATTGTCTGCTAACAATAAACAGACCTTTTTCATATTTCGGATTACTGAAATTTTTTTTAACACCTTTGTGAAATATTATACATGATTTGTATTTAATTCTATCTCTTTTGAGGTTCAATATTCAATAATAGTAATTTATTATCTTCATTTGTGAGCGTAAAATCAAATATGCTCATAATTATTTTAAGCATTCATGTGATAAAGATGATATAAAATTCAGCTTTCTATGCACTGAAATATCAGTGTATCAGGATATAATATACACGAAAAAATTTAAGGAAGGAGACTGTAATTTGATACTTGCCGCGATAACAACATGTAAGCGGAAGCCGGATATGGTTGAACGGGCTGTGAAAAGCGTTGTAGCTCAGACATACAGGGACTGGAATTTGGTTGTTGTTGATGACAGTCCTGCGGACTATGAGTTCCGTGATGATGTCAGGAAGATGGTCGAAAGCTATGCGGAGAAGGACAGTAGGATTCGCTACGTTCCGCACGACAGGAATTACGGAGCGCAGAGAGCAAGGAATACCGCGCTTGATATTGCCGACAGGGAAGGGTATGAGTTTATTGCCTACCTTGATGACGATGATGAGTGGCTGCCCGAGAAGCTGGAGAAACAGCTCGCGGTTTTCATGAGTCATGATGAGAAGTTAGGGTTAGTATACTGTGGTGCCTACGGTTCTGTGAAAGATGATGCTACAGGAAAATATGTGTCATACAAAAGAAAAATGAAATTTCATGAAGGTAAAATATATGATAAATTGATATTTGAAGACTTCATCGGAAGCTTCAGCAGACCGCTTATACGAGCAAGATATTTAAAAGAAGTTGGAGGGTTGGAAGAAAAAATGCCAGTCCGTCAAGACTGGGAAACATGGTTAAGGCTATCTAGATACTATGAAATATCCTATGTGAATGAAGCACTTATCAGGAGTACTCCTCATGAAGGAGAACACGTAGGACGCAATCATGTTCAACGTCCTCAAGCACTAGTGATAATTATAAGCAAGAATCTCGACTATCTAAAGAAGCACAAATATGCTTATTGGAAAATATACCGGGAATTAGCGTTGGAATGTGAGCGTAATGCTTATAGTGCTTGGATAAAGACATTACAGCTTCAGCCTTTGAGGGTTATTAGTAACTTAACTACTATACTTCGTATTCCATCCGAAACTATGATATGTACAATTAAATATTTTGTACGAAAATTTTTTCCGTGCCAGTTTTCTTATCTTAAGAAGCTTAATATTAAACTAAAAGGTGGAAAAATAATTGATACCGACAAGAGAACAAGCCTATGACCTTCTCAGGCAGCACAATAACGAAACCTCCCACATTCACCACGCCGCAGCTGTCGAAGCAGCTATGCGTCATTTCGCCGGGCTCTACGGCGAAGACCCCGACCTATGGGGTGTAGTCGGCATACTTCACGACATCGATTGGGAGGAAACTGCCTCAGCTCCCGAAACACATTGCCACATCGCTCCGGAGATACTCAGGAATGCAGGAGTCGATGAAAACATCATTCACGCAGTTCAGTCTCACGGCTTCGGAATCTGCACTGACGTTGAACCCTCGAATAACCTCGAACGTACTCTCTTCACCATTGACGAACTCACAGGACTCATCATTACGGCAGGACTCGTAAGACCATCTAAATCACTCGCTGACCTCGAACTCAAGTCCGTCAAAAAAAAATGGAAAGATAAAGCATTCGCTCGCGGAGTAAACAGAGACATCATTAAACAGGGCGCTGAAAAAATGAATATGCCCCTCGATAATGTCATTAACGAAACAATTTCAGCATTAAGACCTGTTGAAAAATCTATCGGTCTTTGACATACTCCATAACCGAAACTAACGGACTTAACCGTTCAGGTTTGGTAAAATATTTTATACGGAGATGATGCAATCTATGGCTGTAAGAATTTTACTTGCAGATGATCACCCCCTCACACGCTCAGGCATCGCTGAGTTCGTGCGCAGGGAAGAAACTTTTGAACTTGTCGCTGAAGCAGAAGACGGCGCAGAGGCTTGGGAAAAAATTAAGGAACTCAGACCCGATGTAGCCCTCCTCGATATTCGTATGCCCGGTTATGACGGCGTTGCTGTTGCCCAGAAAGTCAAAAACGAAGGCATGAATACCGCTATCGTCATGCTCACTTCTTATGACGCTCAGCAGTATGTCATCGCCTCGCTCAGAGCAGGCGCACGCGGTTTCGTCCTCAAAACAGTAAGCCCTAAAGAACTCACTACCGCCATTAACACTGTCGCTAAAGGAGGACTCTATCTTGACCCTGAAGTAGCTTCAGTTATGGGCGAACAGGATTTCATTCCCGAACAGTTATCGGTCAGGGAACGTGAAGTGCTTTTGCTTGCTGCTAAAGGATTATCGAGCAAGGAAGTCGCTAAACAATTATTCATCAGTGAGCGCACCGTTCAGACTCATCTTGCTTCGATTTATGACAAGCTCGGTTCACGCAACAAAACTGAAGCATTACTCCTCGCCCTCAAATACGGAGTCGTTACACTTGAGGAGCTTTTAGAGGACGATTAATTCTGTATCAATGCTTTCACAGTTACGTAAGAAATTTGCAGGGTCAGGGTCTCATTTCCTGGCCTTTTTGCTGTGCGCTTTAATCATTCCGTCAGCTGCAGTAGTATTCGTAGCAGTCGCAGGAATGCTCAGTCAGGAAAGAGCTATGGAAGCTGCTGTGAGTTCATACGTTCAGGACTTGGCCGAAAGCATGAGCTATCACCTCAGCAGTGACTCTGATGTTTGGACGTTCTCAATGTTAAGCGACTTCACTCGCTTTCCTTTCTTCTCATGGGGGCCGTCAATACCGGGCTGGGTAGCTTTAATCGGTCAGGACGGAAAAGTAATCATAGCTTCTCCCGGTTCAATGCACATAATCACATCAATATGGCGCAACGATTTACCCATAGGACGCGCCGTCAGAGTCGAGGATAAACAGGCAGCTCAATACACGCTCGCTGTCTACCCCGTTAAACGCCCCAGCGGAGGCTATGTTGTTGCCGCAGTATCGTGGACTCAATTACTCGGAGGACTCGTAGGAGTCGTAAGAATTTGGCCGCTCCTCATAGTTGCAATAGCACTGCTCAGTTTCTTCTCGATAAGACTGCTTTGGAGCAGAGTAGTTACACCTTTAAGGTCGCTTTCGTCCGATATTGACAGCATGACATTAGGGAAGGACGTTCCCGAAAATTTACCCGAAGGAACTATACAGGAAATTGAGAGCGTACATAATGCCCTCAGGCGTTACGCACAGGCAGCAGTTGAACGCGACAATTTACGCAACAGATACGTGCGCGATGTAGTTCAGGCTCAGGAACAGGAGCGCATGGACATGGCAAGAGAGATACATGACGGAGCATTACAGGACGTTACCGCGCTGTTACAGCAAATCCACATGATAGCCGATGACGAGAACAAAACTACAAGACTCAAACGTTCCGAAATTATAGCTAAGACTGTAGTGCGTGAACTGAGAGCTTTCTGCGATGAACTTGCACCGCCGTGGATGGACTTAGGGGTCAATGAGGCAATCACCGAATTAGCCGAGAGACTCTCACAGGCTTACGACATAATCATAATGACTGACTATGACGAAGATACTGACACTGCCGAAATCGAGAACGATAAAATCCTGTCGCTTCTCCGAATAATTCAGGAGGCCGTATCTAATGCAGTTAGGCACGGCCATGCGTCTGAAGTAGATATACAGTTGACGCGTGAGAATGATACTTTGACGCTTGAGGTTTCGGACAACGGTAAGGGATTCGAGTCAGGGCATATTAATCACGAGACTTTGAGGGTCGAAGGACACAGAGGACTCGCCAGCATGACCGAGAGAATGAGCCTCATGGGAGGTACTCTGAAAATCTCATCGAAGCCTGAGGAAGGTACGAAGATTACTGCATCGTTCAATATAGGTGCATGAAGTGAATCAGTGAGGGGCAGCGAAGTATTTGCGGTCTCTCACCGCTTATCGGATTGACTGACGGCTGATTTACAATACGCTTCAACCATAACCGTCATATCATCAACAGTAATAATCTTCTCACTGCTTAACCTGCCGGCCTCGCCATCAACAATAAACCTCTCAATCGCTCTCTTCCATTCCTCAACGTTCCCGACAGGCACAAGCCCTTCCTTTGCGAACTCCCTCAGAGCCTCAAGGTCAGACGCAATCACCGGCAGCCCTATGCTCAGAGCTTCAAGCACAACGAGTCCCATC
>JAFTBA010000173.1 GCA_017458545.1 Synergistaceae bacterium
AAGCATCGCCTAAACTTGAACCGTTCACGTCAAAAGGCTTTGAAGTCATTTTGATGACTGACCCCGTTGACGAAGTTATACTCAATCAGGCGAATTTCATTTTACCCGAAGACTCAAAAGACTTACTCAATATAACGCGCGATGACGTTACGCCTTTCACTGAGGACGAGAAAAAAGCTGATGATGAAAAATTAAAGGCACTCGACTCGGAATTTGAACCGCTCAGGAAAATCGCTCTCGATGTCCTCGGCGATAAAATCGAAACCGTTAAACCCTCACTGACACTCACACTCTCTCCGGCATGTATCAGGGACGCTCAGGGAGGAATATCGCTGCAGATGGAGAACTTAATGCGTTCGGCAGGGCAAATCGTTCCTCCGCAGAAAAGAATACTCGAACTCAGCGCAAATCACCCGTCCGTCAAAAAATTATTATCGCTCTCAGAGTCAGACCCTGAATTAACAGGCGAATTACTCAGAGTACTTTATGACCGCTCAATGATACTTGAGGGCGTAATGCCTGAAAATACTGCAGGTTTTGTGAAGCGCATTGATGATTTGATGACGCTCGCATTAGGGGACAAGTAAACTATGCCGTTCTTACGCGCAGCACTGCTCAAAAAGAAATTAGCCGAACAGCCTGAACCTGAGCAGGAAGAAATTTTACAGCCCCACGTGATTGTTGAGGAACAGAATGAGCCTGTCGATGACATAGAAGACTCTCAATTTGATACTCTTCGCGGCATTCTGGACGAAAGAGACAAAGAAGCTGATACAATACCCGAAATTGTCAGTGAAGTTCAACAGGAGATTGAAATTCCTGCAGTTGAGATTCCTGCGGTCGAAATTGAAATTCCTGTTACAGAAGTGCAGACTGATGAACCTGTTACCGAAATACTCAATGCTGAAGAGACACACGAATTTCAAGCCGATGTTCCTCAGATTGAACATGATATTGAAACTGAAACAGCTGAAGAGTTTTTTACTGAGACCGATGAGATTCAACAGGATATTGTTACTGATACTGAAACCGCAGCCGAATCTTTCCCGGAAGTATTGCCGGATTTAGGCATTGACACGGAGACGGAGATTGAAATAATCCCCGAACCTGTTGAGGAAATTCCCGAAGAACCCCAAATTGAAACCGCTGAACCTCTTGACGCTGAACCCGAAATTGAAATTGAAACTGAAACACCTGCCCAACAGGTGCAGCAGGAGTCAGCCGATGATTTCGATGAGAACTCACTGCTCAATGAACCGTCAGCACCTCAGCCCGAAACTGAATCAGCCTTAGAGCCTGAGTCGGAATCGGAATCGGAATCACAATCAGAGTCCGAACCTGAACCCGAGTCAGAATCAGAACCGCTTGAACCTGAGCCGGGTGAATCCGGGTCTGAGGACTTCGCGCTCAAATACGACTTCACATCGGGAGAGCGTTATGTCGATAAGGTTTCAACAAAAACAGAGTTCGACAAAATGCTCGATGAACTCGCTGAAATCAGCAAAGAGTTATTAGGCTGGCAAACTGATAAATTCGCACGCGATTTCACAAACAGATTCCAGGAAGAGACTCAGGCTGAAGCACGAAAGTATGAGGCGTTTCTCGGAGGCTACATCACTAACGCCGCTATGCTGCTCTACGATAAGGGCTACAGGGATGCAGCTCTTAAACAGCTCGAACAGGCTAAGAGCATTCTCGAAGCACGCAAGAAACTTGAGGACGAAACTTCAGCAATAAAATCACGTGTCGAAGAACAGAATGATGTTGTTGACCTTTCGGATATTCTCGGATTATTCGGGGACGGTTAAGGGTTAAGAAAGATTACGATGATGAATTTGTGACAGCTTTCGTTTTTTTAACGGAGGCTGTTTTTTTTTGCAAGTCTACGTTATAATCTACTTACCCAAAATATTTATTCAATATTCAGTAAGGAGAGATACACTTTGTTCAACAAGAGATTCATCGCATCAATTCTCGTCCTCGTATTATGCTGTGCTCCCGCAGCCGCAGCAGTCTATGAGGGTCAGCGCGTCCGTATCGTTATCGGTTCAACAGCTGTTTCAGGCGACAGCTACATGGTCGCAGACATTGTGAACCGTTACCTCCAGAAATACCTCAAGTGCAGCTCAAAGGTTGACCCCATCGGTGCAAATGAGGCGTTCGCTACTATCAGGACTGCTGCGCCCGACGGAATGACGTTCATGATCTTCCACGACATGACCTATCTCGGAGTCCTCTTCGGCAGTTACGGCCCTGAATACGACCTTGAGAACATGGTCATCGGTCCGCGCGTAGGACAGAATCCCGGCTCATGCTTCGCCGCAAAGAAAAATGCTCCCTACAAAGACCTCAAGGAACTCGCCGAATGGCTCAAGGCCGACTCCTCACGCACCGTCAGACTCTCGGTCGAACTCGGAAGCGTCAGCAATCTCGGCTTCGTCATCTATTACGTCTGGCTCAAGGACACCTACGGGGAGAACGTAGCCAACCAGATGAGATTCGTTCTCGGCGGTTCAACCGACACTAAACTTCAGCAGCTCTGGGACAACAATGCGGACGTAATCTTCGGCGATTACAGCTCGTTCCTTCAGTATACTGCTGACGGTGTCGATGAACAGCTCGCACTCAAGTATGTCGGCATTATGGACAAAGTACCGGGACGTGATGACCTTCCCGTTTACGGCAACATGGGAATCACTATGGACGGCAAGCCCGCTTACTTCTCAAAGGATTTTCTTATTTACCTTCCCAAAGGTACACCCGATGAAGTAGTGAAAGAACTTGACGAGGCCGTTGCTAAAATGCAGGCTGACCCTCAGTATCAGGAGGACATGGCCAAGATGACTTATGCAGGCAATACCCTTCCCAGCAAGGAAGCCAAAGAGTTCATCTATGCAAAACGCGCGGCAATCAAGAAAGTACTTTCAGAAGCCCCGAACATCGAGGATTTAGAGTAACTGACAGGGAACATTAACAAAACCTCCTCTTTGCTTCCTGAAAAGGGGAGGTTAATTTTCAAGGAGGTGTATTAAAATTGCAGCAAATGTTAAGGGAATGGCTCAAAATCAGGAACATGCACCTGTTTTTCCCGTACTTAATCGCTACGATTTGTGCAATACTTTTCGTGATAATACTCATTCAGCGCGCAATAAAATGCAAAAAAGAAGGTACACCCTTCATTAATTTCAAAGGTTATCACTTCTTCAAAGAAGGCTATGACAAAGTAAAACTCTGGGGCAGTGTGATTCTCTTCATACTATATATAATCACTCTCCCGATACTTCATTTTGCATGGACCAGCGTAATATTCATATTCCTGTTCAACGTTCTTTTCGAGATTAAACCGGGTAAACTCTTCGAGTTCAAGAGCCTGTTAATCTCAGCGGTAATAGCGTTCGCAGGTTCGTGGGGAGTCTGGTACCTGTTCTATCAGGTCTTCAACATAACACTTCCGTAAAAGAAAGAGAAGGTGAATTTAGCATCATGTTACTCAATATAGGTCTCGCACTTCTCGGCACTGCAGTAGGAATAATTTTCGGCGCGATACCGGGAATGACCGCTACTATGGCAGTTGCCGTTTTCCTGCCTATGACGTATGCTTTCAGTCTAGTACCTGCGCTCTACTTACTGCTGGGACTCTATGTCGGCGGTATATCGGGCGGTTTAATCCCTGCAATTCTCATTAATGTTCCCGGCACTCCTTCAAGCGTTTGCACGGGTTTTGACGGTTACCCTATGGCGAGGCGCGGTGAGTCTGAACGCGCACTCAAAATCGGAATCACTGCGTCATTTTTCGGCGGTATGATTTCGCTGATAGTCCTCGCATTTCTCACGCCTCCGCTCGCTAAAATGGCAATCAAATTCTCGGCCATCGAAAAATTCCTGATTATCCTCTTCGCAATGACAGTTATTGCCGCCCTGTCGAAAGGCTCAATGACTAAAGGAGTGTTCGCAGGATTTTTGGGTGTACTGCTGAGTCTTGTAGGCGAACTTTCAATGAACAACAAAATGAGAATGGTACCCGATTTCCTCAAAACCGAATTACGCAGCGGCTTTCAGCTTTTACCGCTGTTAATCGGACTGTTTGCGATTGCGCAGATGTTCCAAGAGGCCGAGAAAGGTATGCAAAGCAATAACCTTGAGGAAGGAGTTACGGTTGAAGGCGCTAAGAAATTTTCGTTCTCCGACTTCAAAGGCCAGTGGGTAAACGTAATACGTTCGTCATTGCTCGGAACGTTCATGGGAATATTACCGGGTGTAGGCGGAAGCGCGGCATCACTAATTGCTTACAGTCAGACAAAAAGTTTCTCCAAACACCCCGAACTCATGGGCAAGGGTGCTCCCGAAGGTTTAATCGCTTCAGAGTCGTCTAACAACGGACTCACAGGAGGTGCTTTAGTGCCGTTACTCTCTCTCGGTATACCCGGTGATGCTACAACGGCTGTGTTAATAGGAGCGTTCCTGTTACAGGGCATACAGGTAGGGCCTCTTTTCATTGACCAGCACCCCGAAATCTGGAATCAGATTCTTCTTGCACTCGTAACGTGTAACATCTTAATGTTCATCGTAATGTTCTTCCCGATAAAACTCATCTCGCAGGTCGTCAAAGTCAGAAGCGCAAGAATGTACCCTGTTATCCTCCTGATGTGCATTGTCGGAGCTTATGCGACGCGTTCGGGAGTAATGTTCGATGTATGGTGCTTACTGTTGTTCGGAATCGTAGGGTTCGTGATGAATAAGATAGGATTACCGACAGCACCGTTCTTAATCGGGTTCATACTGGGCGGAGACCTCGAAAAATATTTCATAGAGGCTGTGAAGGGAAACAATTACGATTTGGCAGTGTTCTTCCAGAGACCTATAGCGTTAGTGATATGGGCATTAATCGCAATATTCTTGGGCTATTCAATCTGGGACAACATGAAGGGCGGAACTCTCGAAAAAATGGGAGTCAAAGATTAACCTAAAAGGAGGACATCACGACAATGGCAACAATACCGACAATTAAACGCATGGACGTTTACCCTGTAGCCGGCCATGACTGCATGGAGTTGAATCTTTCGGGAGCGCATGCACCTTTTTTCACGAGGAACATAGTAATCCTTGAGGACTCTGCAGGGAATTTAGGCTGCGGTGAAGTTCCGGGCGGTCAGAAAATCACTAAGGCACTCGAAGACGTTAAGCACCTTGTTGTAGGCACACGCATAGCCGATTACAAGAACACTTTGAATCAGATTCGCAAATGGCTTGACGAGAACATCAAGGATGATGTGAGGGGCTTGCAGACGTTTGATTTGAGAACGGGAGTGCATGTAGTTACTGCTGTTGAGGCACCTCTGCTTGACCTGATGGGTAAATTCCTTGATGTACCTGCTGCCGCTTTAATGGGCGACGGAGTTCAGCGCGAAAGAGTAAGATTCCTGAGCTATCTGTTCTACATAGGTGACAGGAAGAAGACTGATTTGCCTTACGAGGAAGAGCCCGACTCACCGTGCGACTGGTACAGGCTGCGCCACGAGGAAGCATTAACCCCTGAAAAAATCGTTGCACTCGCTAAGGCGACGCATGAGAAGTACGGATTTGAGGACTTCAAGCTCAAGGGAGGAGTCTTACCGCCTAAAGAAGAACTCAAAGCAGTTCAGGCAATCAAAAAGGCGTTCCCTAACGCGAGAGTCGACCTTGACCCTAACGGCTGCTGGAGTCTCAAAGAAGCGTTAGAGATTGCGCCTCAGCTGAAGGAGTGTTTAGCATACTGCGAAGACCCCTGCGGAGCTGAAGGTGGATTCAGCGGCCGTGAGGTAATGGCCGAGTTCAGGAAGGCAGCTATGATGCCTACGGCAACGAACATGATTAACACTGACTGGAGGCAGATGTTCCACGCGCTGATACTTCAGGCAGTTGACATACCGCTTGCGGACCCGCATTTCTGGACGATGAACGGGTCAGTCAGAGTCGGACAGTTATGCAGTGATTTCGGACTGATGTGGGGCTGCCACAGCAATAACCATTTTGACATCTCGCTGGCTATGGTCGTTCAGTGTGCAGCAGCTATACCGGGAAAGATGAACGGAATCGATACGCATTGGATTTGGCAGGAGGGACGCGAGAGGCTGACGGTTGAGCCTATGCAGATAGTTGACGGGTGCATAGACCTTCCCAAGAAGCCCGGACTCGGAGTCGATGTTGACATGGAACAGGTCAAAAAGGCTAATGCCCTTTACTTTGAACACGGACTCGGTGCAAGAGATGACGCTATAGGAATGCAGTATTTGAT
>JAFTBA010000174.1 GCA_017458545.1 Synergistaceae bacterium
AGTGAAGCCTCACACGACTAAAGTCGAGTGCTTCCAGCCGTCTTAATTGGCCAGACTGCCTGTCTGTCATTCGGTCTAATCTCAGTACACGGAACCGAAATTCTGATAACCGCAAAAAGACTATAACACAGATACAGGTGCGGGTGCTTCTCCTAAACACAAGGGAACTTTTGCCCTCATGCTCAACCTTACTGTCACCAGCAAGGATTTATGTAAAATGCGCGGTTAGTGTCTGCATAAGCAAATCTATATCTCTACGCCTTATATTTACGATAAAATATTATAACAGATTAAGCCGCCTAACTCATCACTGAAGTGACGAGTGTGCGGCGGCTGGTTATCAATACGCTCAATCCTGAAAATCACCGGTCTTGTTCCGTCATTACAGCAGGCAATCATCATCCGTTCGTCATTAGTCCAGTTACGCATTATGCTTCCGCCCTGCAGCGCCGTGTAAATGTAACGGCTGATACAGTCCCAAGCCTCAGCGCATTGCGAGCCGTTGCCCTCGCGCCAGAAATCATCGCGTTCACCGTAACGCTCAAATACAAACTCATCGCCCACATTATAGAACGGACATACACCCGATGCAGGGTCAGCAAGATATTTCCCCTGCAAATCATTAAAACATTTCTTGTCGATTACTGTTACTCTGCATTTGTGCTGCAACTCTTTTTACCTCCTCAGTTTTTCCCGAAAACAGCTAGCCATACGCACGGCGTTATCTCCGAAGTACTGTTGACTCTGTGTCTGCAATGTTCAGGTATAATCACCCAGTCCCCCAAAGACATATTCATTACCGTTCCGTCCTCAAACTCAAGTTCCGCATTGCCCTTCAGCACGGCAACGAACTCTTGTTCGTTCTGGTCATACCAAAAATCGGGGGGTGAAGCATGGCCTTGCGACACTATGCGCTCGACTCTTGCGCCCCCCGATTTGCATGACATCAGAACTTCAAGGAACTCTTCATCGCTCTTGGCTGCGGGCGAAAAAAGATTCCCACGTTTAATCACTTAACGCTCTTCCTCCTGAACGCTAAGAACATTGCTGCCATTACTCCGTAAACTCCGAATCCAGAACTGCATCCGCCGCTCGTACCTCCTGCAACTTTTACGCCGCCTCCCGTTGTAGGGTCTGTAGGGTCTGAGGGTTCAGGTTTTTTGTCGCCGCTTCCGGGCTTTTTGTCATCGCTCTTTACGGGGTCAACGGGGTCAACAGGATAACTTGTCAGCCATGTGTTGAGCAGCTCGGTAGCAGCAGCTTTATCGGCACTGGTCATTCCTTCTATGCCGGCACCGTGGTTACCGTCAACAACAAATATATGAACGTTCGGGTTGTCCGTAACATCAGGAAGCCTCACGAAATACCAAGGATCAGAATTTCCGTAAATCATCATTACGTTAGACTGAGTCGTGTGCGTCCAATTTAGCATGGCCCTTCTCAGTGAAGGATCATAAGTGATCGTCTTGAGTACATCGGGATGAACGGGGGACATGCTTGCCTCTTCGTCAGTAGCTTTCAGCGTAATACCGTAACGCATAAGCGCTTCACGAAGGTATTTCAGGGTAACACCGTAACCGCCGAGCTCCATTTCTACCTGAACAGTGTAGGGGTACATGAGTTCTTCACGGGTGTAAGTGCGCCCGGCGGCTGCGGCCTTAGAGTCATTTCCGCCTTCATCGCCCTCATTGCCTTCGCTGCCGTTGTTGTCATCGTTGGTTTCATTGTCATCATTATCCCTGTAGAGACTCAGAAGTGCCTGACAGTATGCAATCTCGTCCGCGCTGGTTGAATGAGGCATTTTCAGGACTTCATCGAATGAGGCGAAAGCGTCAGTGTACTGCCACACTCCGACAACAAGATGAACAAGTCCTGCCTCAAATCCTACGTCATTCGAGTGCGCCCTGTCGGGTGAAACCAAAACATCAATGCTGGCCTGAGGCAGTACAGCATCATCAGAGATAAGGTTAAAGTAACGCGGCTGAATGTAATCGCGGTGCTTTATAACCTCGACTATGTAGTTCAGCATAATATCCCTGTAAGCCTTAGCCTGAACAGCTCCGTAACGTTCATCGCCTATTGTCGTGAACACTGCATCAACAAGCCTCATATCATTAGGGGTGTCGCAGAACGGTGCAACATATGAGACATAAGCGTCAGCGTCATTAGGGAAGAAGTGCGAGAATACATTTGTTGTAATACCGCCCTTGCTCTCTCCGGTGAATATCCATGTTCCCGACAGAATGCCCCTGAGCTGTTCCATTATGTTGTGGAAGTCATAAGAGGCGTTTTCGTTGGTGAGGTAATTCCATAAAGCAGGTTTGTCGTCCGAGAGTCCTTCGGGTCTTGACTCCCTGAAGAAACGATATTCAAACTTGATGAAATTTCCGTTGTACATCTTAACGAGTTCACGCCTGTCATCGGAAGCAAAATATTTATCGTCGAGCTCGTAACCGCTTGCGCAAGCAACGTTGACATTATCCCAGCCCTGAAAGCCTATTTCGACTCTCTGGTCGAACGATCCCAATGAAGGGTTCTTCCAGTCGATAGGCTGTTCAAACCAGACGATGTACTTCTCTTTGAAGACATCAATGCTCTGAACTATCTCATCGACTGACACAACGCCGTCGAGTTTCCAGAGTTCATCGAGTAACGATTGAGCAGCGTATGCCTGCGGTGTGAAGGACAACAGTAAAAGAAAAGCAAGAACAAGAAACTTTTTGAGTTTCAATTAATGAGACCTCCTGAAAAAAGTAAGTGCAACGCAAAAATTTCTGCGCTGCACTTATTATACTACTGCGAAAACGTCTATATGTTCTGAGTTATATTTTACACTCTATAACCCTATACACTACTGCGTTTCCTCATTACAAGAACCAATGCCATGACTCCTGCCATACCCAATGACAATGCCTCACAACCTCCGCTCGATGCGCTTCCGACTCCTGTTCCTGTATCTGTTCCTGAGCTGCCGTGAATTATATCCGTCAGCGGATACTTACGCCCGTAAACCTGAAGCAGGAATCCCACACCGTTTTCGAGGGCACCGGGCTCTATGTGGAAATTCAGCTTATGCTCCTCGCCCGGGAACATCGCAAAATGTTCCTTCACGAACAGCAGACCTACATCAGTATCACTTATCTCACTTACGCTCTTGTGCGATGATTCAGGCTTCAGCGCATAACCAACAAGCACCGCGTCTGTCATCAGTTTATCACCGACATATTTCACTTCCACTTCGCCGGCAACAGGCTCAGTCTTCCCGTCAACTTTCTGCTCGATAAACTCCTCAATGTCAAGCCCGTCTATCTTCACCCATTCAACATACGGAAATTCCGTTCCGCTCAAATCAGCTGCCCAAAATTCCCCATCGCCTGATGCGCTTGATACTTTGCCGTACGAAGTCTCAAGTTCCGACCTGTCAAACGGTACTGAATTAGTGTTCGATATGCCTATCTTGAAATACGCCATGTTGTTACCGCCGTAGTCCGCTATCGTCTTGTCCCTGCTGCTTACGTGCCTGTTCTTGTGAACCTCTCCGCCTTTAATTTCGTTGTCAGGGTCAATCTCCGCAAACAGATAATATATCCCCTGATCTACATTCGGTGTCCACTCAAATTCCGCAAACTGTCTGTGATTACCGTTGCCGCGCCCGGGAAGCGATGTGAATGTATAATCCCCTATCGTAGTCTTTTTCACACTGTAATCCAGCTTCTTAGTGTACGACAATCTCACCTTGAACTGAGGCGCATTAACAAAACTCGCATTGTACACAGGTATCGTTATCTTGTACTTCACGCCGTTCATCAGAAGATTGTTAGTCTCCATGTCGTAATCCGATGCCGTATACCTTATGCCCCTGCCCTTCATCGCCGTACCGTCATTGTCATTCGCCGCAAACGTCGCAAACTGATGCTCGCTCGCTCCAAGACTGGTACACTTGAATTTTTCGGGCAGAATGAACGACGGATCGGGCTTTTTAGCGTAAAGGCTGGTAGCTGATGACCATAAAGACTCGATCGTCCTGAAACTTTCAACGGCAAACCCCACAACAGTAGCTCCCGTAACATCAAGATACGGTTCAAATATCGCCGTGAAACCTGCCCCCTCCAAAGCTACGGGAATATTTACGCTTATGCTCTCTTTGTTAGATACAGTCCTCTTGAAACTTGATACTGTGTCATAAGGCATGTGCGCGAAACTTGAGCCGAATACGTTGTCAACAACTGACAGGAATTTCGTTATCGCTCCGGCTTTGTTAGTCTTCTTTGTCGACTCCTGATCCGTTGTCGCAGTCACGAATGTAATCGTCTCGTTGAACGGTGAACCGTTCCACCTTCTTGCCGCGCTGCTACCTCCGTTGAGAAGTGATTTATGACCCTCGTAGCCCTCAATCTGTTCGAGTGCCGCAGGATATGAGAACAAATTACCCGACTCGTGATAGGGCTGGTAATGCGAGTCACGTGTTCCGAGTGCTGCAGTAGGTATTCCGGCCTCGCTCATGGCGAAAGTTATATACGTCTGCTTTGTCTTTACCTGTGAATTGTTGAAAGTGCCGTAATTGCTTAACGTCTGCTCAAGAATCCATGACGGCGGATTGTCGATAGGATAACGCCAGAAATAACGGTTTGCGGCGTTGACGAAAAGCGCATCGTGATAATTTGCCTGAGTCGACATCTTTATATCTGACGATGACGCATGAGTGCTTGACGTTGTTTTTGTAGTCTCTACGGTGTCCTTCAGCTTGTCCCAAAGCTGCCCGATACCCTCAATCGATTTTCCTTCGGGAGTGTCGCCTAAAAGTGTTGATGTGATTCCCCTTACCCCCTGAAAAGCTGCCGCACCGGTCTCCGTAAGTTTACTGTCAAGCGCAAATATCGTCTCAGCCGTCGATGTCAT
>JAFTBA010000028.1 GCA_017458545.1 Synergistaceae bacterium
TATGCTCTCAAGCCTCCGCCTTAAACGCGTGTCCTTCACCAAATACGAGTAATCCACGTAGTCTTCACCTTCTGCATGAATAAGCCTCTCCCATTCCGACTTGGCTATTCCAACAAAACGAGACCCCGATGCCCTCATGTCAATTCGGTATAACTTCCAGACCGTTTCCCAAAACTTATGCAGCATGTTCCCCCATTCGGCCGGCGAAATCATTTCGGAGTCAGGCTGATACAATTTAGCCCTCCTCCTCTGAAACCATAGGAACGGACACTCTAATAACTCCTGAATATCGCTCGCGTTCACTGAGTCAGCACTGCATTTAACGCATGGAATTTCACGCCGTACTTTATCGGCAGCGTCAATCTCAGGGAATGTAAACCCGTCAGAACCAAGAAGAATATTTATACCTTCACTGCTGACCTTTCTGTCAGACCATTCGGGCATGTCCTCGATAAACCTCTGCATGAACGGCGACTCTGATACTGGTCTTCCCTCGTCATCAAGCAATGGCCGCGAAATTATAGTCAGCTTTTCACCCGTCTGAACCAGTCTGCGGAATAATGCCTCATGCTGTTCAGCTTTCTCTTTCGTTCTGGGAAGATAGGCTTCATTCTCGCGGAGCTTTGAACGTTCCTCGTTGCCTAAAAGCGGAGAAGTCTTCATGTTAGGCGACCATGATTTTTGAGTTACGCCCGTCATTATCCAAACAGGAAATTTTGACAGAACAGGAGGCTGACCCGTGAACACCCTCACCGAATTAGTGAGCTGTATGGGTCTTCGTGTGTTTGAATTTCTGCACCAGTCCTCAAGAAAATCAAACGCTTCATCTCCGCTTAATCTCTCGTCCTGAATACCTCCTAAATCGGGCATAAGTTCACTCAATGCCAATACCTTATCGCTGACCGTTTGAATCGCGCTTGCAGTGAGTCTCATAGATTCGTCAAGCTCAGGGAACTGCGAAATACTGTTATCACGTTTGAGCCACAGCCCCGAAGTATTAAGAAACTCATCGAACGCCCTCATGATTCGCAGAGGAGTATTACTTGTGCTCAGTGAACCGCAAAATTCTTTTATTGCTCTGACCGCGAGCAATGCCCTGTTAAAAACATCGTGTAATTTTTCGTCAGGGTCATCATTTCTTTCTGCTAAATATTCCTGCCACCTGTCGAGTCCTGAACGTCCTGCGCGGTAAGCTCTGATTACGGGGAATTTTGATCCTGCGAAACACGGTTGAGTTAAGAGTACGGCAGTGTCATAAGCAGGGAATTGTTTTGAGTTGAGGTGACGGAGTGAGGCGAGAATTTTTCCTGGAAGCGTTCTGCTGATGCTTATGCCTTCAGTGAAACAGTAAGGTATTCCGTAACGTTCAAACGCTTCTGCGAAAGCATCTTGTCTTTCGCCGTCAATCATAAGTCCGATAGAGTCGAAGCCCTGAAATTCTCCTAAGCCCTCATATTTTCCTGCCGACCAAAGAGCGAGCAGCCTCGCTAAAATTTCGGGTTCGAGTCCGGGTTCAGCTGAAGAGATTTCGAGAATGCTGCCTGATGATTTTGAGGGTGAGCCTCTGACTCCTAACTGTGAGTCCGCATCGTGAAAACCTGACATGTTAGCTTCAGGTTTAATGATGACGGTTTGAGCGCAGCGGTCATTAACGGCCTTAACTAATTCGAGCTGTGCATGATTGAAGGAGAGGAAGCCGACAAATACGACGATGAAATTTCTGCCCCAATTCTGATTGATGAGTATTTCGTTGTAAGCGGCGGTGTAAACCTGAGCACTGTCGAGGAGGCTGTTATTGTCGAGGTATTTGAGGTAATCGGAATATATTTCGGGCAGAAGGAACTCTGAAGGATTGAGGCTGTTTTGGTCTGAAGGTAACTGTTCGGGTTTAACGGCCTCATTAAGGAGTTCGCGGATGTCATCTGAAAGCACCGTTAGGAATCCCGAACGTTCGAGTCCCGGTAATGATTTAACCTTGTCGGAATGATTATTGATAGCACTGCTGAGAATTGATTTGAGGATTAGTAAGTGGTCAGGAGGTGAGAGGACGCGCCTTTTTTTTTCCGATGAAATGTCCCCGTAAATGTCCTGCCAAGTCCAGAGGTTATAACTGTCGTTAAGAGGCCATAAATGTTTGTCGTCCTTTGAGGGAACGACGAAACGGAGTAAATTTTCACGGCCATGAAATTTACTGATGATGTTCTGAATTATTTTAGGGAGCTGAGATGCTTTGCTGTATGAATAAGTTTGTAACGGCATGGAGATTTTACGCCTTCCTTTCGGGAACAATTATACACAGAAAAGGGCACTGCGTTACATTTTCACAAACTGCCGGAAGACAAGTCAATTATCTCATCAGCAATGCTAATTATTCTTTTGTTGTGGGAGATGATTGCTTTAGTTGGAGTGTACGAAAAAACAGCAAATACTGAGATAGTTTCAGGTCAAATAGGGTAAAATATAAATATTCCGAAAAAATTTTCTGCAAAAATTTCAGAGGAGGGAAAAAACTTTGCGCGATTACGTTAAATTAACCGAGCGCGATAATGTCGCAGTAGTTACTCACGACACACCTAAAGGCACCGAAATTATGCCCGGTCTCGTACTGCTTAATGACATTCCGCAGGCTCACAAGTTCGCACTCAATAACATTCCCAAAGACGGAGAGATTATACGTTACGGGGTTGTTCTCGGTTACGCACTCGACCCGATTAAACGCGGTGCTTGGATTAACGAACATATGCTGAGATTACCCGTTTCACCGTCAGTCGATAATCTCCCTTACGCCACTAACATCAAACCTAAAGAGGCTCTGCCCGAAGCTCCGCGAAAAACTTTCATGGGTTACAGGAATCCAGACGGGTTTTACGCAGGTACTCGCAACATCTTAGGCATTCAGACAACAGTGCAGTGCGTTCAGGGAGTGCTTGATGTTGCCGTAGCTAAGATTAAGAGTGAGATACTCCCCAAATATCCTAATGTTGACGATGTCGTTGCAGTCAATCATGCTTACGGCTGCGGTGTAGCAATCAATGCACCGTTCGCTAAATTCCCTATACGCGCCCTAAGAAATATTGCAAGACATCCTAACTTCGGCGGTCAATTAATGGTCGTAGCTCTAGGCTGTGAAAAACTGACTGTTGACATGCTTGTTGACCCCGAAAATAACACTCCCGAAAATGTCATAGTGTTACAGGACTGCAAGGGCTATAACGCTATGATTGACGCTATAACGGGAATGGCTGAACGCAAGTTACAGGTGTTAGACAGGAGACGGCGCGAGGAATTACCGTTAAGCGATCTGCTTGTCGGAATGCAGTGCGGAGGCAGTGATGCTTTTTCCGGAGTGTCAGCTAATCCAAGTGCAGGTTACGCAGCTGATATGCTCGTTCAGGCAGGTGCAACGGTAATGTTCAGTGAGGTAACGGAAGTTAGGGACGGCGTTCAGTTCATAGCCGAGCGTTGCGTCAGTGAGGAAGTCAGGAACAAACTTGCCGATGAAATGCGCTGGTATGACTCTTATCTTGACGCAGGTAACGTTGACAGAAGTGCTAACCCTACGCCCGGTAACAAAAAGGGCGGTTTGAGCAACATAGTCGAGAAAGCTATGGGGTCAATCGCTAAGTCGGGAACATCTCCTATTGTCGAAGTGTTATCGCCTGCAGAACGTCCCACTAAACACGGAATGATTTACGCTGTTACCCCTGCAAGTGATATGGTCTGCGGACCGTGCCAGTTAGCGAGCGGTATAGGATTGCAGGTGTTCATGACCGGAAGAGGTACTCCTTACGGGCTTGCTGCTGCGCCGGTGATTAAGGTTTGTTCACGCAACGAAATGAAAGAACAGTGGCCTGATGTTATTGACGTTAGCGCAGGGGCAGTAGTTACGGGCGAAAAAACTATTGCTGAAGTCGGAACGGAACTGTTTAACTTTATTGTTGACGTTGCAAGCGGTACTAAGAAACCTTACACGGAACAGTACGGGCTTCATAACTTCCTGTGTATCTTCAACCCTGCACCTATAACGTAAAGTATTTATGCTGAAAATCCCCGCCTTAATGACGGGGACTCATTTTCTGTTACTACTTTGTCTATTCTCCTGCCTCAAACATCTTATTGATACCGCTCAAATATGCCTGCAATGACGCTTCGACAATATCAGTGCTTATTCCTGAACCGGTATACATTTCACCTGTTGACGCGCTCGAAATTTTCACGACTGCTTCACCTATTGAGTCCTCGCCCTCAGTAACAGACCTCACGCTGAAATCCTCTAATCTCGCGTCAACTCCTAACATCTTATTCACTGCCTTGAACGCTGCATCAAGAGGCCCTGCACCGTATTCGACTCCTTCAAGAACATTATTGTCCCTGCTGAGTTTCACATAAGAAATCTTAGGAATATCACTGCCTGACGTTATCGAGTGGCTGATGAGTTTGCATGTTGATGAAGTACTCTCTTCAGGGCGCGTAATCTTCGACCTGTGTAACGTTAATGCCTCAAGGTCTGAACTCGTTATAGTCTTCTTCTCATCGGCAAGTTTCTTGAACCTCGTGAAAATATCTTCGAGTTCCTCATCGGGAATCTCATACCCCATTGACTCGAGCCTCTCACGTATAGCATGTTTGCCCGAATGCTTGCCCAACACTAACGCCCTGTGAGGCACTCCGATCTCGTCAGGATTCATTATCTCGTAAGTCTGAGCGTTCGTTATCATTCCATGCTGGTGAATACCTGCCTCATGTGCAAAAGCATTAGCCCCTACTATGGGTTTTGTCGGTGAAATTGAAACGCCTATTATGTTGCTGAGTAACCTGCTCGAACGGTATATCTCCCTTGTGTTAATGTTCGTGTCGGCATCGTAGAAATCATGACGTGTCCTTATAGCCATAGCTATTTCCTCAAGGCTTGCATTACCTGCGCGTTCACCGATACCGTTGACGGTGCATTCAACCTGAGTAGCACCTGCTTTAACGCAGGCAAGCGAGTTAGCTACACCCATTCCCAAATCGTTATGGCAGTGTACTGATATGTCAACCCCTTCAATACCTTTAACGTGTTCGCGCAGATAAGTGATTAACTCTCCCATTTCCTGAGGTGTTGAATAGCCTACGGTATCGGGAACGTTAATTGTATTTGCACCAGCGGCGATAGCGTTGCTGAAACACTGAGCGAGAAATTCCCTGTCCGAACGCGAAGCATCTTCTGCAGAAAATTCAATGTCATTGCACTTGGCCTTAGCGTAAGAGACCATTTCGGTTATGGTAGTGAGTACCTGTTCACGTGTCATGCGTAACTTGTACTGCATGTGAACGTCGCTTGTTGCGATGAAGACGTGAATGCGGGGTTTCTTAGCGTCTTTAACGGCCTCCCAAGCAGTGTCAATATCGCGTGTATTGGCGCGTGCAAGGCTTGCGATTGTGCAGTTGGGTGCAGCACCGGCGATTGCCTGAATGCTCTTGAAGTCCATAGGCGAAGCGATTGCGAAACCTGCTTCGATGATGTCAACGCCGAGTTTTTCGAGCTGCTTGGCCATAACGATTTTTTCACTGAGGTTCATGCTGCAGCCCGGGGACTGTTCTCCGTCCCTTAATGTTGTGTCGAAAATTTTTACTCTGTTCATTAAAATTACTCCTCCTGACAAAAAAACCG
This sequence comes from Synergistaceae bacterium, assembly GCA_017458545.1. GTDB lineage: Bacteria > Synergistota > Synergistia > Synergistales > Aminobacteriaceae > JAFUXM01. The sequence goes on from JAFTBA010000028.1 coordinate 5,654, forward strand.
GGCCTGAAAAAAATTTTTGTTTTCTTTCAGAATCCCGGCGATTGTTTTCTTTGAACTCTTAATGATGATGTTGATGATGATGTTAGAATGACGCACTCCGGAGATTCGCAGTGCCGTCAAGTAGTGCGAGAGCATTTATGTTTGTTACTGTTACTGTAATTTTCACGCTGCGATTCTCCTTCCTGAATTTTAATTTTAACGCGCGGAATATTTTACATGCAAAAATTTTCAGTGTCAAAAATTCATTTGTCTCTTATGTCAAAATATAATTTTGAATTTTATGGCTTTTGTACAATATAATTCTTATAATTAAAATTATATTGTTATGGTCAGCTTTCAATCGGGACAACTGCAAGTGTCTTTCCCAAAGGAGCTAGAACCTTTAACACTGTGCTGAGGCGCGGGCTTGTACTGCCTCTCTCTATTCTGGCAATAATCGGCTGCTTTACACCGCTCAGTTCTTCCAGCTTCTTTTGACTTAGCCCCTTTTCCTGCCTTGCCTTGATAA
>JAFTBA010000175.1 GCA_017458545.1 Synergistaceae bacterium
CAAGTTTTCGACTTCTTTTGCTACGAGTGCTTTCGGAAGCCTGAACTCAGGAATGCCGTAAACCATAACTCCGCCGGTCTTCTGGAACGCCTCGAAAACTGTAACGCTGTGGCCTTCCCTGCGAATGTCAGCGGCTACGGTTAAACCTGCAGGGCCTGAACCGATAACGGCAACTTTCTTTCCAGTTTCGGGTTTGGGTGTGGGAACGGTAATCTTATCGTTAGCTCTCTCCCAGTCAGCAACATAACGCTCTAATCTTCCGATAGCTACGGCCTTCTCAGGGGACTTGAGCATTTTACCGATGGTGCAGAAACTCTGGCACTGTTTTTCCTGAGGGCATACACGTCCGCAGATTGCAGGGAGTAAGTTAGTGGTCTTGATAGTGTCAACTGCGCCTTTGAAATCGCCTGACTGAATATGTTTGATGAACTCAGGAATGGGTACTCCTACGGGGCAGCCTTTTTTGCAAGGGGCTGTGGGGCACTGAATGCAGCGTTCGGCTTCGAGCCTTGCCTGAGTCTCAGTGTAACCTAACGCAACTTCGGACATGTTATGAGCGCGTACTGTAGGCTCCTGAGAGGGCATTTCCTGCTGAGGAATAGCAAACCTGTCTTTATTGGTTAAAGTTTTTCCCTCAATGCTTGCCCAAAGTTTTGCGGCTTCTTCCTGTAACATCTCTGTTGTTTTGTGTTCGCTCATGGTTTAAGCACTCACCTTTCCGTTGTCAAGGCCGATTCTGCATTTGTGGTCAGCTTCGCGCTCTTTGTCTTTGAACGCCGTCATTCTCTGCATCATATTGTCGAAATCAACCTCGTAACCGTTAAACTCAGGGCCGTCAACGCATACGAATTTGGTTTTGCCCCCAACGCTTACGCGGCAGCATCCGCACATACCTGTGCCGTCAATCATGATAGTGTTGAGTGATGTAGTAATGGGTACGTTGAAAGGACGGGCAGCGGCGACACAGAATTTCATCATGATAGCGGGGCCTATTGAGACTATTTCGCTGACTTTCTCTTTCTCGCAGATCTCAGTGAGAGGAGCTGTAACGACTGCTTTGCGTCCGTATGAACCGTCATCGGTAACAACGATTAATTCATCGCTGGCTTTCTTCATTTCGTCCTCGAAGAAAAGCAAGTCCTTAGTTCTTGCGCCGATGATGGTAACGACTTTGTTGCCGATTTTGTGATTAGCTTCAACGATAGGGTGTAACGGAGCGATTCCGATTCCGCCTCCGACGCAGAGAACGATACCGTCTTTTTTCTCAATGTGAGTAGGTTTGCCGAGAGGCCCTACGAGAACGGGGACGTTATCGCCGACGTTGAATGTCTGTGAGAATTTGCGGGTTGACGCTCCAACGGTCTGGAATACTATAGCGATCCAACCTTCTTCGGCGTTAGCGTCAGCTATGGTTAAGGGTATACGTTCGCCGTAATCCTCATCGAGCTGGAAAATAATGAACTGACCTGCTTTTCTGTTGCGTGCGATTTCGGGTGCTTCAACCTTGAAATAATAAACGCTCTGATCTCTTTCTTTATCGTAAGAGAGCTGGCGTTTCTCAAGTATCTTATGCAAAAAAAATCCCCCTCATATAAAGTATATTGTTATAGAATGTCCAGTAACTTGCACATGATAAGGCAATTTTACGTTAAAGACAAGTAATTATAAGATGTTAATTTTCGGGGGAACGACAAAAAAAATCAATCAGGCAACTTTTAACCGTGTCAGCCGAAAAATATTGACAGTTAAAGGTAATTTTCAAGCAAAAATTTCGTGAACATGCTGCTGTTATAGGCTGCAAATTTCTGGTACTTGTCTGTCTTTTCGGGGTCAGCGTAATCACATATCCCCTTTATTACAATCGCTTTCGGGCGCGGATAAGAAGCATTTTCAGCGGCGTAAAACACTCCGTAAGACTCCATGTCAAGCCCGGCAGTTTCAGGCATGAATGACGCTATCTGCCTCTCAATGATTGCACGGTTTGCGACAACTGAACTTCCGCAGGCCATCGGAGCTACAACTATCTGAAATTCACAGTTTCCCTGAAGTTTTCTCACAGTCTCAAGAACAGAGTCATCAAGGGACAATGCAACAGGACGGGGGAGAAATCCTATATTACCGAAAGTTATCGCAGGTTTTCCGGGTGCTGTGAATTTCCCCGATGAACAGTCCCAAACTCTATCGGGTATTATGATGTCGCCGTAAAAGTGTTCGCTCTCATTGCCTATGCAAGCAGCAATACCGCACATTATGAGATATTCAGGCCGGAAAAGTGCTATCAGTTTCCCGGAAAGCGTAGCTGCGGCTGTCATTCCCATAACATTCTGCTGTGCCGTTATGATTTTTTGTTCGCTTCCTGAACGTGTGAATGACGCGGAATAATATTCTTGCTTATCTCTGGGAACAAAAATTTTCTCCCAGTTGTCATAGAGTCTCATTACTGAGTCTGTTTCTACTTTTACCGCTGTGATTATTGCTGCCTTGCAGTTCATGTAATCAGAATCCCTCTGTAACAATTATAATAATAAATTATAGCAGGGTAGAAAAATACCACCCACATTCGGAATGACCCTGCCCATGTTCAGTATATGGTCTATACCGGCAAGAAGCACGCGACTTTAGTCTTGTGAGGGTTTACTTATCATTATCCGTATGTTAGGATTATTTCTCAATAAGTTTGATAAATAATACATTTTATTAAGGGGTTGTCTGAAATCAGGATAAAGAAAATTTTGTTGGCTTTGAATTTTTTATCGGCCTTAGTTTTGATGTTAAGTCCGTTCGTACTGTTCCCGGTCTGTCAGGAATTAAGAGCTGACGGAACACGCATGAAATGTTTTGACAGCGGTATCTTTATAACGGTCATTGCGGTTTTGATATTGATTGTTTTGGCACTGTCATTTCTCTTCAATAAGTTTCCGAATTTATCACTCTCTTTTGCTTCTGTCTTGGCCTTTGCGTGCTGGTTTGTCCCCGAAAAATTTATAGGACTTTGCGGAAATCCTCAGCACGCCTGCCGCGCTATAACAATGCCCTATGTAGGAGTATTTGCCGCACTCATAGTGCTGTTGAGTTTTACGGGCTTAATCTTCAATTTCATAGGCGGAAAGGATTGAATAAATTTTGCATAACCTCTCAACTTGGGGCATCGCTAAAAAAAATTTAAGCAGACGGCCCTACAGAAGTTTCTTCCTGATAACCGCAATACTTTGCCTGTCGTTTTTCCTGTTCACAGGGTCAATTCTGTCTTTAAGCCTCTCTAACGGCGCAGAAAGCATGTCCAACAGACTCGGAGCAGATATTATGATCGTTCCTGAAGGATATGACCCTCACGTTGACAGCATATTATTAGCCGGTAAACCTTCTACTTTCTATTTACCGTCATCAGCTATGCAGGAAATTTCAGACCTCAAAGACGAACTAGGCATAGATTTGATTTCTCCGCAGACTTTTTTGGCAACGTTAAA